>JALWRO010000109.1 GCA_027080605.1 Campylobacterales bacterium | reverse complement strand
TGGAAAGAGAACTGGACGAGAAAAAGCTGAGTGCACTGGAGACCAAACAAGCCCTCCTGCATCCTGAGCGTATCCGTGAAATCACCCGGTACATCCTGACACACTACCCGCAAAAGACCCATCGCCTTCAGGCGGGAGCCAAAGGCTTCAACGCCATGTTCGCCGTCAGCAGCGTCGATGCCGCCAAGCTCTACTATGAAGCGTTCAAACAGTTGCAGCATGAGAGTGACAGACCGCTCAAAGTCGCCACTATCTTCTCCTTCGCCCCAAACGAGGCACAGGATGCCATCGGAGAGATACCGGACGAGAGCTTCGAAGTCTCAGCAATGAACTCCAGCGCCAAAGAGTTTCTCGCCGCCGCGATCAATGACTACAACGCGATGTTCAAGACCAACTACGCCGTGGAGAGCAAATCGTTTCAAAACTACTACCGTGACCTCTCAAAGCGCGTCAAAAACCGGGAAATCGACCTGCTCATCGTGGTGGGAATGTTTCTCACCGGCTTTGACGCACCGGCGCTCAACACCCTCTTCGTCGACAAAAATCTCCGCTATCACGGACTGATACAGGCATACTCACGCACCAACCGTATCTACGACGCTACCAAAAGCTTCGGCAATATCGTCACATTCCGCGATCTGGAACAGGCGACCATCGATGCCATCACGCTTTTCGGGGACAGAAACACTGCAAATGTAGTGCTGGAAAAGAGTTACCGGGAGTATATGGAGGGCTTCGAAGATACCCAAACGGGAGAAGCGCGCCGAGGCTACATGGAAGTCGTCGCAGAGCTTAAAGCGAGATTTCCCGATCCTGCCGATATCGAAAAAGAGAGCGACAAAAAAGCGTTCGTCAAACTCTTCGGCGAATATCTGAAACTCGAAAATATTTTGCAAAACTACGATGAGTTTGCCGCTTTGAGAGATATGCAATCACTCGACATGCATGACCCCGAAGCGGTAGAGCGTTTCAAGGCGGAGCACTATCTCAGCGACGAGGAGCTGGAGCAGATGCGCCAGACAGAGCTGCTCCCTCCCCGCACGGAGCAGGACTACCGATCAACCTACAACGACATCCGCGACTGGATACGCCGTGAAAAAGCGAACAGAGAGCAGGAGGCTTCGGACATCGACTGGGACGATGTGGTCTTTGAAGTCGATCTGCTTAAATCACAGGAGATCAATCTCGACTACATCCTCGAACTCATCTTCGAACAGCATAAAAAGAGCAAAGACAAAGCCGCACTGCTCGACGAAGTGCGCCGTATCATCCGCGCCAGCCTCGGACACCGTGCCAAAGAGAGCCTGATCGTGGACTTCATCAACGAAACCGATCTGGACAGCATCACCAGCAAACCGGGCATTATCGAAGCCTTTTTTGCCTTTGCGCAAGCCCGGCAGAAAAAAGAAGCTGAAGCGTTGATTGCGCAGGAGCATCTCAATGAAGAAGCGGCTAAACGATACATCAAAATCTCCCTGAAGAGGGAGTACGCCAGTGAAAACGGCACCGAACTCAATGAAGTTCTGCCCAAAATGAGCCCGCTCAATCCACAGTACCTGACCAAAAAACAGACCGTTTTTGAAAAAATCGCCGCATTTGTCGAGAAGTTCAAAGGGGTTGGAGGGGATGTTTAAAGATGTAAAGATGTCATGAAGTAACAAAGACTCTAGTCCCAAACAAGGGTGTAGCTAAAGCAACACTTCCGAAACTTAACGGCATTGAGCGTCCCTGTCTGCCGCCCTGACCCAAATTAACCCCTTTTTAATCTCAAATATATAATAATCACCAAAAAATCTGAAGAGTCTTTATGGATAATAAAATCGTTAAAATATTTGATACTACTTTAAGAGACGGGGAGCAGAGTCCCGGTGCGTCGATGAATATGGAGGAGAAGATCCAGATCGCTTTGCAGCTTGAAAAACTGCGGGTGGATATTATCGAAGCGGGGTTTGCGGCGGCGAGTCCGGGGGATTTCGAAGCGATTCACAATATTGCCAAAGAGGTGAAAGACTCTACGGTCTGTTCGCTTGCGAGAGCATTAAGCCGCGATATCAAAGCGGCGGGTGATGCGATTGCTCCGGCGAAACACAAGCGTATTCATACCTTTATCGCCACCAGTCCGATTCACATGAAGTACAAACTGCAGATGACACCCGACCAGGTGATTCAAAAGGCGGTGGAAGCGGTCACGTACGCAAAAACTTTTACCGACGATGTGGAGTTCAGCTGTGAAGATGCAGGGCGCAGTGAAATGCCCTTTTTGAAAGAGATTCTCGATGCGGTGATTGCGGCAGGTGCGACGACGCTTAACATCCCCGATACGGTAGGGTACACCATGCCTGAAGAGATGGGTGCGATGATCAGCAATCTTCATGCATTTGTCGGCAACCGCGCTATCATCTCCGTACACTGTCACAACGATCTGGGGCTTGCCACCGCCAACTCTCTGGCTTCTGTTAAAAACGGTGCGAGACAGGTGGAGTGTACCGTCAACGGACTGGGTGAGCGTGCCGGAAATGCGGCGATGGAAGAGATTGTCATGGCGCTGAAAACACGCAGCGACTATTTTGAAGGTATCGATACCCGTATCAATACCAGAGAGATCTACCCTGCCAGCAGACTGGTAGCGAATATTACAGGTATCGTGCCGCAGCCGAACAAGGCGATTGTCGGGAAAAACGCTTTCGCGCATGAGAGCGGTATCCATCAGGACGGTGTGCTCAAACATCAGGAGACGTACGAGATCATGAAAGCGGAAGATATCGGTTTGACCGATGCCAATACCATCGTTCTGGGCAAACTCTCCGGCCGCCACGCTTTTAAAGAGAAAATCGAGTCGCTGGGCTACAAACTCACCGAAGAGGAGCTGAACCAGTCTTTTGCCCGTTTTAAACTGCTTGCGGACAAGAAGAAAGAGATCTTCGACGACGACCTTCGGGCGATTATCACTGACGAAATCGTGCAAGTGCCAAAAATCTATGAACTTGTAAATCTCCAGATCAACGACTGTATGAACGGCGTGCCGAGTGCCGCCATGTCGATCCGCCACAACGATGAAGAGATTACCGATGCGGGTATCGGTAACGGTACGATGGATGCGATCTTCAAGACGATCGACCGTATTTCCGGTATCCAGGGGGAGCTGAAAGATTATAAAGTGACTGCCGTGACACAGGGAAAAGATGCTCTGGCGAAAGTGACTGTCAAAGTCCGTTTCGACCCTGCCCTCTCCGCCTTTACCGGACACGGTTTGAGCATCGACACGATGATCGCCAGTGCAAGGGCGTATATCAGCGCGCTGAATGCCTATGTGTATGAAAGCGAAAATCGCAGCAAACGTGACAGAGGAGGCATCTGACCTCTCATGATGGGACTCGATACCAGACTCAACTATTTTCTCTTCGGTGTTTTTGTCGCCGCAATCGTGCTTCCCTTTGTGGATGGTATCGTCTCGCTTTCACTTGCCGTGCTGCTTCTTATCTACATGATAGTCGTCGTCTCTCTCCACTTCAAACGCAAAAAAGATCAGCGTAAAAACCGGCTAAAAATCAAAAAGACCAAAGAGCATCGCTTCATCGAGAAGCTCAACAAAAAACGTCAGATCGAACAGCACCAGAAACACGACAACATCAACAATCAGGTAGCACATATTCAGGAGTTGTGGGATTTGAGCAAAGATCAGCAGCGGACATTTGTCAACTTTATCGAAAAACGCGCCTACACCGACCTCTACACCAAGATGACAAACTCCCTACTTCCCCAGCTCATCAAAATGATTGAAATCTGTATCGAACAGCACAAAAAGGGGTGTAAACGCGAAGTACAGCGCCGTATCAACGAGTTGACAAAAATCATGAAAGCGGAAATCTCACGCACACAGGCGAAGAAAAAAGATGACTTTGAAACCACCAGCGAAGTGTACGACCAGTTGCTTCATGAAGTCCATCTCAAAAAAAGTTAACTGCTTCTCTTCACATAAAATCCTTCGATAATCATAAAGTCTAAATTGGTATCGATAAAGTCACGCACGGCGTGCTGCGGTGTCAGCACCATCGTACGCCCGTGTTTATTGAAAGAGGTGTTGATGATAACTCCAAATCCCGTCAACTCCCTGACCTTTTGTATCAATGCATAGTAACCCGGATTGTCCTCTTCGGAGACGAACTGTACCCTCGCCGTCAAATCGACATGCACCGCGCCGGGAATCTGATCTTTAAACTCCTCTTTCAGCCGAAAGGCGATGGTCATGTGTTTATTATCATACGCTTTTTCAAAGAGCCGTTCGCGTTCTTCCGCCAGCATGGAGGGGCAAAAGGGTTGAAAAAGCGGTCTTTTTTTGATCTCTTTGTTGATCAGCTTTTGAATCTCTTTATTACGCACATCGGCAATAATACTACGGTTTCCGAGTGCACGGGGACCAAACTCACACCGCCCGTCGAAACGCGCACCAATCTTACCCTCTACGATCATCTCCGCCGCTTTCAAAGGTGCTTCCTCTCCCAGATAACGGTAAGAGAGCCCTGACTCTTTTAGCACCTGCTCTACCTCCTCTCTGGTATAGGCAGAGCCGTAATAAGGCATCATCGGGAAGCGGAAAGTCGCTTTTTGCTCAGGATGTCGCTGAAGATGTTCCATCGCGGCGGCACCCTGGGAGATACCGTCATCACCCATCGCCGGAACGATGAACACCTCATCGAAAAGTGTCTCGAAAATACGCAGGTTCATGATAACATTTGCCGTGACCCCTCCCGCCAGAGCGATACGCTCCAGAGGATAGCGTTGCTTCACTGTTTGCAAATAGCGCAGGACAATCTCTTCGGTTGATTTTTGTACCGCCGCAGCGATATCCTCTTTGGAGAGTTCATCAAAAAGTACTTTGAGGTTCTCTTCGGCAAAGATCGCGTTAAGGACTTCCGTATCAATCTGCATAGAGAGGCTGGTTTCATCGACGGTGACACTTTTAACCAGGGCATCATAAAGCCTGTTGTGGTGATTTCCAAACGCCGCCAGTGCTTCGACTTTTCCTTCGTCGGCATTGGGCGTATAGCCTAAAAGGTGTGTGAAGATAGAGTAAACATTGCCCACCGAAGTGTATCCGTTGTCGGCAAACTCGTACTGTTTCATATTTTCGACATAGCGGTTTTCACTACTGCCCAGTTCATGAAACAGCCCCTCTTTCACTTCATAAAGTTTCGAGAAACAGCCGTCGCCCTCCCCGTCAAATGTAAAAACCAGCGTATGGTCAAAACCGGAAGCGTAATAGGTTGCGTAAGCGTGCGTCAGGTGGTGTTCATGAAATGTAATCTCAGTTTGGGCATTGGGAAATATGGTCTGCAGTTTTTCGCGGATGATTTCATGAAGTGTGCGTTTTTTACCCAGAAACTGCATCTTCAGATAGTTCCTGCCCGCTTTGGACTTTGCAAAAAAAGCGAGCTGTGAAAGTTTACCCTGCTGCTGAAGCGCTGCTTTTTTCTGTACGAAATCTTTGATATAGAGTTCGGGGGCATCTCCCTTGAGCAAGTCGCGCAGTGTCATGGTCATCTCATAGGCATACTCGTTAAAAATACGCTTTTCAAACGCTTTGGTAGCGACACCGACACAGAGCTTTTCGATCGCTTCAGGGTCGATGGCTTTGTAACGCAACATTTCATAAAGTGCGTCCAGCGGGAAAACGGCATCGTGTTTGATACGTGTGATACGCTCCTCGGACAAAGCGTACACATCGTCTTCAAATATGGCGCAAATACTGGTATCGTGCCCGCCGAAAAAGTTGAGTCCCAACGTCAAAGATTTCATACATTTCCTTTTTAGTGAAAATTTATTATACTATAAATCGTTTATTTGTTAAAAAATATTATACAATGTCCGATATGATGTTATCATACCTATAACAGGATTGTCCATGGCACTTATCTCTATTCTCATCCCGGCATACAATCATGAAGCGTACGTCACACAGACGCTCGACTCTATTGCAAGCGATCCTTTCCCCGACAAAGAGATCATCATGATCAACGACGGCTCCACAGACGACACCGACCGTGTCATCCGAGAGTGGATCGCACAAAACGGGGAAAAGGTGCAGATCATCTATAAAAGCCAGCAAAATCAGGGATTGACCAAAACACTCAATACCCTGCTTTCGATGGCATCGGGTGACTACCTCGTCACACTGGCAAGCGACGACTTCCTGCTGCCGGAAGGGTTGGAAAAACGCTACCGCTACCTGCAGAAGCACCCCGAAAAATATGCCGTCTTCGCCGACTGTATCGTCGTTGACCAACACGGCAACCAAACACACGACAGCGGGCTTTTCTCTCTCCGACACGCAAACAGAGCCAAACTCCTCACCGACAAAGGTATCAAAGAGGAGTTTATCTCCAACTTCGCCGTTCCCGGTCCGGTGCTGATGGTCAGACGCGACTTTTACACCAAATTCGGCGCCTACAACGAAGAGATGTATATGGAGGACTATGACCTCTACCTCAAATTTGCCGCTGGAAATCTCATCGGTTTTCTGGATGAAAAAGTGAGCGCTTACCGGATTCATGAAACCAATATGAGCACCTCTTCAAACAGAAACTTTATCAAACTGCTCGAAGACAGCCGAAAGACACTCAGGTTGCACTGGAACGATTTTCACGGTTACCACAAATGGCTGCTGGCAAAAGAGATTGCCAAATTTTCAATCCGTATCGAACTGCAGCGTATCAAAAACTATTCAGCGCATCGATAATCCGCTCAACCTCCTCTTCCGTCAGCCTTTCATGAAGCGGGATACTCAGTACCTCTTCATGAATCTTTTCCGTCAGCGGCAGTGAAAGGTTCGCAAACTCCCGGTACGCCTGCTGTTTGTGCGGCGGAATGGGATAGTGGATCATCGTACCTATCCCGTGCTCGGAGAGATAGCGCTGTAACACTTCACGCTCTTTGCAACGCACCACAAAAAGATGCCACACATGCCGGTTGCCGGGCATCACTCTCGGTAACACAATCTCCGGATTTCCCACTTCATGAAGATAGGTTTGGGCAATATCGTCACGCCTTGCA
>JALWRO010000108.1 GCA_027080605.1 Campylobacterales bacterium | reverse complement strand
GTTTTATGTAGTAGTGGGTGCTGTCTTCTCCCAAAACGCTCACCGGTACATTGACAAACTTATCCCCTTTTTTGATAAAAACGGTGTGTTTTCCGTCATATTTGATGACCGATTTTTGCGGGAGTTTCAGCGCCTCTTTTTGTAAAATCAGCGTGGCGTTGGTCCTAAGACCCGGTAAAAGATCGCTCTGCCCGGGAATGCTCAGGCGAATGTGTCTGGTTTGATTTTGCTGATTGAGAATCGGCGCGATCTGGATGACTTTGCTTTTGTACTGTTTGCCTTCGATATTGAGAAGAACATTCTCTTTTTCTTTAAGCATTTTGGTCTTATCCAGAGGCAAGTCGCTCTCCAGCCAGTAGGCGCCCTTTTTCTGGATTACAAAGAGTGCGGAAGAGGGGGCGGTGCTTTTGCCGGGATAGGCATTGAGCGCGATGATCGTACCGTCACACGGGCTGATGATCGGAATGGTCGGATAGATTTTGAGATTTGTAAAGAGATTTTGGATCATTTGCGGTGTGGCGCCGTAACTCTTCAGAAGTGCTTTGGAAGCGGCGACTTTGATCTTGTCGGTGCGCAGTTCCGCATTGGCTGCGATACACTCTTTTTTGGGGATGATCTCCTCTTTGCAAAGCTTGTTTTTGCGCTCTGCCGTATGGGTGTGGTGGCGCAGTTCGATCGCATCCGAGATCGCCGCTTTTTGTGCGCTGATCCACTCCGTACCGGTCACTTTTGCCAGCAGATCACCCTTTTTGACCTTTTGATAAAGCGCGGTGTTGAGTGAGACGACCTGCGCTTCAAAAGGGAGTGAAATCGTCTGGATCAGGGTGGGCGGTGTGGTGACCTCCACGATGAACGATCCCAGCGGTACGGAAGTGACGGATTGGGGCGTAGTCTCTTTGATGCCCCATGTCGCTATCTCCTGAGGGGAGAGGGTGAGCTCTTTGGCATGTATCATGAATGGTATCAAGGTGATAAACAGTAGTTTTTTCATAGTTATTTCTCCGTTTCGATCAAAGTATAGTGACTAAAGAGTCTGTGGTAGTAGCGTTTTTGGGTTTGGATAAGTTCTGACGAGATATCGAGCAGTTTGCGGCGTCCCATCAAATATTCGATGACAGAACTCTCGCCCATCTGAAAACTCTTTTCGATAAGCGGCATCAGCTGGTTTTGGTAGGTTGCGATATTTTCCTGAAGGGCGACGATCTGACGGTAATCGTTTTCAAGCTGCGCTTCCAGCTCTTTGACTTTTGCGCTGTTTTGCAATAACCAGTTATGGTGGTCGAGTTTGTGCATCTCTTTTTGATGCATCAGATAGATACGGCTCTGTTCGTTTCTGGGTGAAGTGAAACTCAGCGGTATGGAAACGCCTGCGCCGACGCGTCTGGTATCGATCTCATCGTCATAGTTTAGTGAAACTTCGACCGGTTCGAAATGTTTTTGATAACGGCGGTACTTTTTATCAAGACTCTCCATCTCTTTTTCATAGGCGAGATTTGTCAGGATGAAAGGTTCGTTGTCGATATCGATGCGTGCTGTCAAAGGATATAGATCGTGACACTCCAGTCTGCTCTCTTTTTGATGCGGCAAAGCGGCAAGATTCAAAAGCGACTCTCTTGAGATAGCATAAGCGTTTTTTTGCGCAGAGACTTTCTGCTCGAGCAGTTTCTTCTCCAGTTTAAGTTGCAGCAATTCCTTTTTGGAGACTTCATGATAC
>JALWRO010000107.1 GCA_027080605.1 Campylobacterales bacterium | reverse complement strand
CGGTTATTAAAGAGAAGATGCAAAGCATCGGATGCGCCTGTGAAATCAAAAACCCGTCAGGAGGCTGCTGCCTCGCCGATGTCGGCAAGGCGATCAAAGAAGTAATGAAAATGACTACTTCGCAGGCTTGATATCAAGTTTCGGCTTGACTTTGACAATGCACCTGGCGGTATGAAAAGCACGTTCGAAATTGGGATTGGTAAAAAGATCTCCTTCAAGATGCCAGCCCGTTTTTTTGCTCACGACAACCGACTGCGCCGCCTTACGATTCAACCGACTCTCACACTCCACCTCTTTGCCGTTGGCAAATGCGGTTTTGACATCAGTCATACGCCCTGTCGTGATGATGTAATGCCCGGCTATCAACAGTGAAAAAACGGCAATTACCGTAAAAAGAATAAACTTTTTCACCACCGGTCGTACAAAAGGTCTGGTCGCGACAATAATCGCAATCAACAGAAAAAAGAGCGCTATGGTCAAATTGCCCGCTTCAAGTTGTAAAAACATCTTCATGAAACTTCTCCTGTCATTTTCTCTTCCCACGCCGCAAACTCCGGCGTATAGTATTTGATACGAACCTTTTTAAACTCTCTGGTTGAGTAAAGCGGTCGTTTCTGTTTATGTTCTATCTCATCGGCAATCGACTCGATGATAGCATTGGTCTCTTCGGTTGTTTTGCCGTGTACCATTGTAAAAAGATTATATGGCCAATTCTCATACTTCGGGCGCAGATAGCAGTGGCTCACCGCAGAAAACTCCGCCGCTTTTTTACCGATCTCCTCACCTTTTTCGGCATCCACATCCCAGACGACCATTGCATTGGCGTTGAAACCCGCCTTGCGGTGGTTGAGAATAGCGGCAAAACGACGCATCACACCCGCTTCCTGAAGTTGGCGAAGTGTATCAAACAGTATATCGTAAGAGATATCCAGCTTCTCCACCACTTCGGCAAAAGGCTCTCTGGTTATGGAAAGATCGTACTGCGTATGGCGAATTATTTCATGATGTAACGGCGTCAACTCGATCTCTTTATACCTGCGCTTCGCCACTTTCTCTTTTTTGGCATCCTTACCGGTCGTGTTGAGTTTGACAGCTATCTTGAACATCTTCAGTGTCGGCAGAATGATCGCATCCTTCGCACCTGTTTTTTCCGCCAGCAATGCCACCGTTTTCTCCAGCCCCAGTTTGCTATCCGGCGGTACCGCCAGCGTAAACCAGATATTGAAATCGTGATCGCGTTCGTAGTTATGGGAGATACCCGGATGAGAGTTGATGATTTCCACCGCATCGTCGATTTTATCTTCATCCATCATGAAAGCCACCAGAGAGGAGCTGTACCCCAGCCGTTTGGTATCGAAAATGGGAGAAATCTGCCGGATAATCGACGCCTCTTTCTCTTTACGAAGCATCGCCAGCACCTCCTCTTCACTGACCCCCAGTTGCTGTGCAATCTCAGCATAAGGATATTTCGTCAATGGAAAATTTTTCTGGATAATGGAGAGCAACTCCGCCGTCAACGCTTCGGACATGGTAAACCTTTGTTTGTACTTAGTAAGTCAAAATCATAGCAAAATGAGAAGATACTATTTTTGACATATATCAATCAGATTTTACCCTAAATCTGATAAAGTACTATATATTTCAACCAACCGAAGGAACACAATGCAAAAATACAACAAATATCTGGGAATCGCACTGGGACTTGGATTCTTTTTTATCGCTTTTGTCGTTTTTATCAACGCACAGCCGCAAAGCCGGGACAGAGCAGTCTATCACCAGCTAAAACCCTATATACCCTATAAAATCGAAAAAAAGATGAGCGGTCTTTTCATACGAGATACCCGCACAGGTAAAAAAATAGAACCATCCAACGCGGAAGTCTACAACGTACTGGACAACCTCGAAAAAGACTGGGGCGAAAAACACCTCAGACGCGAAGGAAACAGACTCATCGTCGTCGATGACCAGAACAAAACAGTTAAAACCATTCCGTTAAACAGTGCTTCGGCGCAAAATTATGTGCATAACTTTTTTGGGTTGTAGTGTGCTATGTAAAGTGCAAGGACAACTACAAGTCTCGTAGGCTGTGGTGTCCTCACCACACCTTTATAATTTCTCTTCTGAAAAATCTCTTAACTTATCACCTCCCCTCAAAAACAAAAATTTAGCAACCCAAGAGTAGTTTTTCCCGGAAAAATACCCTATAATTTGATTAGCATTTGCAAAGGAATCGTATGAAAAGAACGACCAGAGAGACATACTTTCAGGCTGTTTATCGTGTCATATACTATATAGAGCAGCATTACAGCGAGGATTTGCCGGTTGAAGAGTTGGCAAGGATTTCGGGATTTTCAAAGTATCATTTTCATCGTATCTTCTTCTCAGTCGTGGGTGAAAATGTCAGTGCTTTTATACGGCGTATCCGGCTCTCTGCGAGTACAGGCAAGCTCCCGCATCGTTCCGTTACGGAAGTGGCGATGCAAAGCGGGTACGAAACACCTGCCTCTTTTGCCAAAGCGTTTAAAGAGAACTTTGGACTCTCTCCGAGTGCCTATGCGAAACAACAAAAAAACAGTAAGGAGTCTGTCATGACAGATGTCAAAACAGTAGAAGTTGCACCGACAGAGGTGCTGTGTGTCCGCCGTACGGGGGATTATATGGTAAGTGCAGGGCAGGCGTTTGAAGTGTTGATGGGTTTTGCCTACACACAGAAAATCAAGCATAAAAAGAATCTTATGGGAAAAGAGGCGAGGATGTTCGGTATCGGCTATGACGATCCCAACAGCGTTCCGGTCGAGCAACTCCGATACGACGCCTGTATCAGTTATGACGACAAAACGGTTGAACCGGAGGGCGAAATCGTCGCCAAAACGATAGCAGGCGGGAAATACCTCTACCATCTGCACAAGGGAGATTACGCAGGTCTGAAAGAGAAATATGCCGGCATGATACGCTATATGGTGGAAAACGGTATCGAGATGGCGGACAAACCGCCGTTTGAAGAGTATTTCAACAGAGATCCCAGACGCACCAAACCCGAAAATCTGAAAACGGGTATTTATATCCCGATAGCAGAGTGAGCGTTTTCACTTCTCAAAGTGCTGGTAATCTTTCAAAGAGTGCCAGTCACCTCCCCATTTCCAGCCGTACTTTTTAAAGAGTCGTACGACAGTATCGTTGCGGTGGATCATTCCCGGGAGGTTCTGTTCTCTCTCTAAATACGCCCCGGCGTTAGCGGGAGAGACTTCGCCTTTCTGGACACAGGGGTTCAAAAGGGGATTGATGTCGATCGCTTTACCGTAACTGTGTCTGGAAAACTTTTTCGTACCGGCGATATAACGACAGTTGAACGCGGAAGTGTTGTTCGTACGCATCGACGCTTCGTCATCCGCACCGTAAGCACTGACCAGCTGCATACGGGCTATCCGAAATCCGGTTTGATACAACTGAGCAAATAGCTGCACAACCTCATCCGCCACACTTTCATGAACAATCAATTCACCGGTTTGGGTACGGTTTTCCAGGTCACGGTAACGGATATGAAGATAGCGTAGTTTGGACAAGGGTACGGGACACTCTTCATGAAACGATCCACCGTCGATCATTCGTTTGGCAATATCCGGGGTAATGGGTAAAACGACAGTATCCGACTGTCCGGCAAAGAGTGGAGAAATAAGCAGTGCGATGTATAACAGGGATCTGAACATTCCCTATTATAGCATCATTTTTTCAGCATTACGATTTGCGGGTATTTTTTGGTTCATCTTCTAACAGATAAGACTTTTCATGAGAAGCTTTGAGCCTGCGTTCAAGCAGCAATTCAACCCAGCTTTTCTTCTCTGTTTTCGTTTCATGAACAGTTTTGTCTCTTTTTTCAACGACTTTCATAGCATACTCCTTTCATTATTTTTAAAAACGATGAAAGTATAGCACGCTAAAATTACAGATCGATAACAGTTGTTTAACCAATGGTAAATGGAAAAATGATTAAATTATTTTAATTTATTTAAAAGTTAGTGAAATATGTTTTCTTTTTACAGACACTTCCCAAACGATCCCTGACCACACACCCTGCCGCCCCGCCAGAGGGCATGTTCCAGGTTTACACCTTCCAGTTTCGTTTCGATCAGGTCGGTATGGCTCAGATCGACGAAACTGAGATTTGCAAAACTGAGGTCGGCAGAGGTAAAGTTTGCCCCTGCCACATCCGCCCCGGTCAGATTCGCCCCGCTCAGGTTGGTGCCGAAAAAGTCGCAGTTTTGCAAGTTGGCATTTTTGAGGTTGATTTCATGAAGATCACGCCGGCTCAGATCGCTTCCCCGGAGGTTGATCTTTTCCAGATTTGCCCCGGGTGTCAGGTTGAGATTATACGGAACGATCTCCCCCTCCAGCGTTTTGAAAAAGGCTTCGACATCTGATATCTGCTTTTCGTTAAACTCCTCACCTATCTGGTACTTGCTCATGATACGGATCGCCTCTTTGAGTTCTTTAACCGCGCCGTTGTGAAAATAGGGGGCTGTTTTGGTGATATTTCGCAAAATAGGTACACGGAAAATCCTGCGTCCCTCTTTTCCCAGAAAACCGCCCGTGTTAGGAAACGGAAACGGCTCTGTTTTGAAAATATCCCCCAGCGCACGTCGCAGCGGAAACTGCTGCAAACTCTGCCCGCCGACACTCATTCCCGTATGGCACCCTTTGCACCCTTTCTGGATAAAAAGGTTCAAGCCCCTTTTTGCTGCAGCACCAATAGCATTGTTATCCCCTTCCAGAAACCGGTCGTAGGCACTTCTGGTCAGCAGGGTGCGCTCATAGGCACCGATCGCTTTGCGAATATTGGCAAATGTCACGCTTTCATTGCCCTCTCCACCGAAGACTTTACGGAAAGCTTCCTGATATTCCGGTACTGCTGCGACCCGCTTCACTGCCAGATCCGGAGTCATATTCATCTCAAAAGGCGCCTGTATAGGTCCGCCCGCCTGCTCTTCAACATCTTTGGCTCGTCCGTCCCAAAACTGCCGTTTGGCAAGTGCCGCATTGAGCACCGTCGGGGAGTTGAGATGTTTCGGATTTGCCAAACCGTGAAAGCCGATGGCGGTAGGCAGGTTGTCATCCCCACCCTCTTCCAGCAGGTGACAGTTTTGACAGCTGATCGTTTTGTCACGGGAAAGGATAGTGTCGAAATAGAGTTTTTTACCCAGTGCAATCTTAGCCGGAGAGAGTCTGTTTTCCGGGTTATCCGTCACTTTCAGCATTTCATGATAGGTCTTCGGTACCGGAGCAAGTCCGTGACTCAGCGCATAAGCGCGCAACTGATCATCCGGCATATAGGTAATCTCTTTTTTCGGTAAAAACCAGAGTGTGCCGTACACTGTCACAATGGTCAAAAGGGTCATCCCTATCAGCCGTGGAATCGTCATCATCGCAGCCTCCTTACGATTGAATTCTCTTGTGTATTGTAACACGTATCGTAAAGGGCTTTCAAGTGACTTTTATCACAAAAAGAATTTTATTTTAGCACTACCGGAAATTTTGCGTCAACTCTTTGGGATAGACACCGTAGGTTTCAAAGAAGAGTTTGCTGAAATAGCCCTGGTGTCTGTAGCCTACCCGTTTTGCCACTTCCCCTATGCTGAGCCGACGCTCTTTGAGTAGCATATTTGCCTCTTCCAGACGCAGTTTCTGCACATAGCCGTGAATGGTGGTCTGATAGACCTTTTTAAAGACTTTTTTAAGTTTGGAACTGTTGGTGGCACAGCGGTGTGCCATCGTTTCGATGGCGGGCGGGTTGACAAAGTTTTCCAGAAGCATCGCTCTGGCACGCTGTGCGAGTTTTCGCTCCTCTTCACTGATTGTTTCGGGAACGATATCCAGCAATCCGAAACGGTGTATCATGAACTCTATCAGCAGCTCCTGCGCCCGCAAACTCTTCATGACAGGACACTTCTCCACCGCAATAATCTTCTCCACGAGGTAGAGCGACAGCGCATCGACCGGTTTGTTATCGACAGGTCGGAGGGTAATCTCTTCGCGAAGCATCCGGTAGAGAAAATCGATCGGTTCCTCTTTTTTCCCGCTAAGATAGCGTTTCAAAAAGAAATCCGAGACAAACAGAACAAACACTTCCGCACACACTGAAGCAGGCACGGTCAGCGTCATATCCTGTCGGGAAGAGCAGAAGATAGACACCCTGCCCTCCTGTGTCGTCGCACTGTACCCGCCAAGATGGTCTTCGATCTGACAGCTTCCCTGCCGAACCAGTACCACCATGACAAATGCGTCGATATTCTCAAGCCGTATCCGCTCTTCATGTGCAACCAGTTTCCCTTCGAAAAAGAGGACGCCGTTGGAGATATCGACCCTTCTGAAAACAGATGCCTCTGTATGGACGATTTCCGTCACTTTGTAGCGGGTGTCGGTAATATTGAAAAAGAGACTCTCCATCGCTATTTCGCTACTGTCGCGGCAATGTCCAAAAGACGGGAAGTGTAGCCGTACTCGTTATCCTGCCATGCAGCGATGCGGATCAAATCTTCCTCAACACTGCACAACGGCAAATCGACCGTCGCACTGTGCGGATCGGCGATGTAGTCGGAAGAGACTTTCGGCGTTTCGGAAACTGCCAGAGTCTCCCCAAACTTCTCTGCTACCGTTTCATGAAAAAGCGCTGCTAAATCCGCCTCTGGCACCTTTTTGGAAATATGGACAGAGATGTCATAAAAGGTGACGGCGGCAAGCGGTACCCGAATACTTTTGGCATAGAGCTTTTCATGAAGATGTGGGAAAAAAGAGGCGGTAGCGCGTGCAGCACTGCTCTGCAAAGGGATAATATTCTGCGTGGCACTGCATGCACGGCGTATATCCGAGGAGTAGTGGCTGCCGTCAAGCAATCGCTGGTAACTGGTGTAACTGTGATACATACTGAGCATCGCACTGCGCACGCTCCAGTCATCGTCAACCGTTTTGAGCAGCGGAACGATGGCATTGGCGGAACAGCTGGAGGCAGATACGATGCTTTCCCCGGCATAGTCCGCATCGTTGACACCCCATATATAAACAGGCATACCGTCCTGCGGCGGTGTCGAAATAAGCACTTTTTTTGCACCCCGTTCCAAAAAGGGTCGGCAGGACTCCTCTGTCAGAAAATAGCCGCTGCACTCCAGTACCACGTCGATATTCAGATTTTCCAGCGCCAGTTCTGCCGGATCGGCTACATTGAAAAGCACGCTTTCCTGCCCGTCAAAAAAGAGCTTATCACCGGATAGTGAGACTTCATGAGGAAAAGCCCCGTACACAGAGTCGTATTGCAGGAGTTGCCGCATCTGCACAAAATCATACAGATCATTCACCCCTGCCAATACAAAACGGTCGTCTTCGGCGATGATCCTTGCCGCACATCTTCCGATACGCCCGAAACCGTTGATAAAAACGCGAATCTTTTTAGATGCCATAATAACTTTTCACCCGACGCTCAAAATCCTCATCGCTCAGTTCCCGACGCATCGGAATAAATTTTCGCGCTTTGTCTCCGGCTGTCTGACGTGCAGGTGCATCGCTCTTTTCGGCGATTTCCAGAATCATCCGGGCTATCTCAGAAGGATCGTTGCCGTGGTTGATCTGTTCGCTGATCAGCGGCACGAGTCTGGAAACTGTTTTGGCATAGGGGGAGTCTTCTTTCAGAAGGGAACCATTGATTACAAGATTGTCACGCGCGAAGTTGGTATCGAAAAATCCCGGCATAATCGAATGTACCCGAATATGGAACTCCTCCAGTTCATAACGCAGCGAATCGGTAATCCCCTCCAGCGCATATTTGCTGGCGTTGTAAAAGGTAAAAAGCGGCAATCCTATTTTTCCCAGAAAGGAGCTTATATTGATAATCACCCCGCCGTTTTGGCGTCTCATGAGAGGAATAATATACCGGCACATCCGCAACACACCGAAAACGTTGACTTCAAACTGCGAAAGCATCTCCTCTTCCGTCACCTCTTCGACGGTAGAGACCAGTCCGTAACCGGCGTTGTTGACCAGCACGTCGATCCGGTCGATACCTTCCAGCGCATGGGCAACAGATGCGGCATCGGTAACATCCAGTTTAATGGGATGCAGGTTGGGCGAAGCGATATCCGAGAGTTTTTCCGGTGTACGGCTACCCGCATAAACGGTATAACCGTTTTGGGAAAGATACCGCGCACTCTCCCTGCCCATACCGCTGCTGCACCCTGTAATAAACGCTACTTTCTGATTGCTTTTCATGATAGCTATTATAATCAAAAAGTATGAAATATCCGTTGACAGGTATCAAACGAACAGATCAAACAAACTTGGCACCTACCCGCATAGTTGTCTCATCTTTCTTGTTGAAAATATAGACCATCTCAATCTTTCTGCCATCCAGACGCATGCTGTTCTCCTGGGATTTGATCGTATAAACCACGCCGGTCTGACAGACAAACTGCGGATCTTTTTTGGTGACAATCAGCGAGATACCACCTTCCGAAATGTCGTACACATAGCAGAAAATCGTATGTTTCCCGTTGGTCACTTCCACGGTAATCGGCGGGACAATCAGCTTGCGTACACTCTGTCTTTTGTCCACCATTACATCAAATTTATCTGAAAGATTTTGCAAATGGGCACTCAGCTGTGTGATGGAGTTGATCGACTCTTCCACTACACCGGAGTTGTCACTTAGCACCGCAGAACTCTGATTGACTTCACCCAGATCTTTGCGGACACTTTGGAGATGATCCTCCTGTACCGAAAAATCCTGACTGAAATTTTTGAGCGTATTGCCTGTATCCTGAATCACCGAATCGATCACGGTAAAATTGTTGTGCAGCACTTCGGAGCTTTCGCCAAGTGTTTTGATAATCGCATTGGTCTCTGCGGCACTATTCGCAACACTATCGATATTTTTTTGAATCGATCCGATAATCCCGTTGATTTGACTGGCATTTTCCAGTGAAATATCCGCCAGTTGCCGAATCTTCTCCGCCACCACGGCAAAACCACGCCCATGCTCTCCCGCCCGTGCCGCTTCGATGGCGGCATTGAGTGAGATCAAGTTGGTTTCATTGGCGATGTCGCTGATTTTGGAAAGCGTCTGGGAGATATCCTGTGCAAAAGATTTGAGCTCTTCGACAAGCACCATTGTATGCTCCATCGATGTCATCACTGCTTCCGAAGAGTCCATGTTGCCGTTGACAACCTGAAGACCCTCTTTGACTGCCCTGACCGATTTATCCGATTTCTCCAGCAATTCATGAAGACGTGCATCCAGAGAATTGCTCATCTGCATAATCGTGTCAATACTGCTGTTCGATGCCTCAACATAACTGTTCTGCTTTCGAATCAGCGATACATTATCCTGTACTTTGCCGTATCCGTAGAGCGATTCAAAGACCACTTCCTTGCTGTTTTTGATCACATCTTCGATAACCGGTTTGAGGCTCTGGATCATTTCATGAAGACTGACATAGATTTTATCGAGTTCATTTTTGCTTTTTCTGTTTAACTGTGCCGGATCGAATATTTCCCGGTCGATAAAATTTCCTCCCGAAACTTTGCCGATAATATCGAGTATTTCGTTGATTCTGTTGACAATCAACTTTTTAAAGAGAAAATTGATCATTGTTAGCAAGATTGAGATATTGATAATCCAGAGAATAATGGAACTGATAACAAGATTTTTCAGCGCTTTGGCGTAACTTTCGAGACTCAGCGCCACATAGGCGACTTTACCCGTTTTTGTTACATACGCCTCTATGAAATAGTCATCTGTTTTCGTTTGTACGGTTTTACGATGCGTCTGCACCATCTGCCCGACAATTTGCCGTTCCAGGTTGTTCAGTTTACCGGCAGTCGGATCGACCACGTTGTAAACGGTACCTTTACTATGCACACTGTAATGTTTACCCTGTTCCACCGATTTTGCAAAATCTAAAATCGCCTGTGCCCTGACAGCGAGATTTTCATCCAGTATCGATTTACTCTGATAATATTTGACACTCTGTATCGCCGTGGAGACGATAAAGGCGATCGCAAAAATGATCACCGAAAACATCTTTGCAAGCGGAAGTTCTTTAAACCGGTTCATTGTTTGCCCCATTGTATTAATGCTTACAATATCGGCGGAAAATGAATATGTTTTATATTTTCAGAAAAATTGCGGCAACCAGAGAGATAAGCACCGTAAAAAAAAGGGTCAGATAATTTTCCATTTTGGAAGAGAGTGTTTTTCGTTTGGCAATAAACGCGACAATTTTGATCGCCGGATAGACCGAAAACATCAAAACAGCCATCATGAAAACGAGCGTAACCATAATATCCTGCATCGTTACACTTCCCTTTCGAACCAGTTTAGCTGTTCACGCAACTTAACCACTTCACCCACTACAATCAGTGCAGGTGTCGGCAAATCTTTCGCTTTATCGTAGATGGTTTCCAGTGTACCTATCACCGTTTTCTCTTCCGGAGTCGTCCCCTTACTGATCACGGCAACCGGATAATCCTTCGATTTACCGATTTTGATCAGCATATGGCAAATATGCGCCAGTCGGTGCAGTCCCATCAAAAAGATAATCGTATCATCGGTTTTATAATTTTCCCACGGTATCTGAGAATGGTCTTTGTTTTTACTTTCGTGACCGGTTACGACGCGAAACGACACCGTCACTCCGCGATGGGTTACGGGAATACCCGCATACTCGGGCACGGCAATCGCGGAAGTGATACCCGGAATAAATTCGAATCTGACCCCTCGTTCACGCAGGTAGATACCCTCTTCTCCCCCGCGCCCGAACACGAAAGGATCACCGCCTTTGAGACGAACGACCACATCATGTTTCAATGCATTTTGGTAAATCACTTCGTTAATCTCTTCCTGCGGCAGGGTATGGTGCGAGTCGGCTTTGCCTACATAGACAAATTCGCAGCCGTCCTTCGCCTCTTTGAGAATTTCCGGATTTGCCAGACGGTCGTAGATGATCACATCCGCTTCCCGGATCACACGCAGCGCTTTGATGGTCAACAGGTCGATATCACCCGGACCTGCACCCGTCAGATAGACTTTCCCCATTATTTAATATCCTCAGATTCATAAATAAAAATACCGGAGGGATGTTTCACCTGAAAAATCTCCCGCTCCAGATACCATTCGCGTGTATCAATGACACTCACCTGGTTGGCATCGTTGACGGATACATAGAGATCGGGATAGAGGTTCGACCAGCGTACATGCAGCACTTTTCCCGGAAATGTAAATGTTTTCATGATCTTCAGCGTATTTGTATCGATAATCTGAATAGAGGGGAAATCTTTTCCGCTGAATGTCACGGCAAGATATTTTTTATCCGGACTGAGCGAGGTAAATACCGGTAAGCCTTTGGTCTCGATATTTTTGATAAAATGAAACTTTTTATCGTATACCATCACTTTGTTATCCCCCACTGCGGGAATAAACGTTTTGTCTTTGCTCAGACTCCAGAAACCAAAATGCGGCACTTTCAGCACCGGTTTATTGCCTTCTGCGGTGACTTTGATCTGCTTATACGCCATTTTGTCCAGATCGATCACACCGAACCCTTTAGTCAGAAAAAAACCAACAATATAAGTATTTCCCTCGATCATCGCATCAAACGGCATTTTCCCGACACTGAACTCTTTATACTTGACAAAATGCGGTTTTGCCTTTCCGGGATTTTCATCTTTGAGAACAGTCACTTTGTCGTTATCCATCTGTGCGAAAATCAGATAATTCTTATAGATTTTGATACCGACATTTTTGGAACCTGTTTTGATCTTCTGCACCGGTTTGAGATTACGTGTCAGGATATCGACCGATTTGTCGTCGTAATTTGCCACAGCGACGTAGTTTTTCCCGATCACAAAGCCGATAGCGGATTTGCTGGTTTTGTACTCCGCTTCCCGTTTTTCGGTTAAAGGGTCAAATTTGACCACATAGCCGTCACGACTGATCAAGTAGGCATCTTTTCCGGAAAATTTGATAATTCCGTGGTTCATGTTGTGCATCTTTTCCATATGGCGCCGTGTCAAACCGTCCTGAATCACTGCCAGAGACGAACTCTCCCGCTCCACTACAAACAGTTTCTCTTTCATCTTTGTCATATTGCTCCACAACGCAGTGGTCAACAGACATATCGCTAAAAACAGTCTCATCTGTTTATACTCCTTTTATCTCTTCTGTTGTCAGGTAACATGAGGGATCTTCCGCCCACATATCACCGTATATCGCATACGCCCGGCTGCGTGAACCGCCGTTGCATATTGTTATTTCATCGCATACACTGCATTTTCCGCTGATCTTCCGGGGATGTTCGCGCAGTTTCTGCAACAGCGGTGTCGGCTCGTTTGTCCAGATGTCGCTGAAATCCTGATGGAGAATATTGCCGATATACTGCGGAAAAAACGGGTCGGGTTTAACATTGCCTTCGGAGTCGATATTGAGCAGTTTGCGTCCTGCCGAATTGCCGCCCCACTCCACCAGTCGCTGTCGCATCTTCTCTTTTAAATCGGGATATTTTTGACCGAACCTTTCCAGAAACAAAATCGCATCCTGCTCCATGTTGCCCGTGACGATCTCTATCTCTCTGCCCGTTTCATGATATTCAAACGCTTTATCGAGAATAAACTCCACCGCTTCCCTGCGCTGCGCTTTGGTTAAATCCATCTCCAGGTTATCAAGTCCACGTCCGCTGTACACCAGATGGGAAATATAGATTTTAGGGATATTCTCTTTCTCCGCCAGCTCAAAAATGAACTTCAGATCATCATAAGTCTCTTTGGTGACGGTAAACCGGATACCCACCTTGCTTTTGCCGTAACTGTTCAAAAGTCTGACCGCATCCATCGACATGGCAAAAGAGCCTGGAAGTCCTCTGAAACGGTCATGTGTCTTTTCACTTCCGTCGATGCTGATACCCACGTAATTGAATGTATCGAGAATTTTCTGCGCATTTTTATGCCCGACATAAAGCCCGTTTGTCGAGAGGTAGGTAATAATGCCAAGCTCCCGGCACCGTTCGGCGATATCGAAAAGATCTTTTCGCGTCAACGGCTCACCGCCCGAAAAAATAATGAACTTTACACCGTTTGCTTTCAGCTTCGGCAGCGTGTTCATGATATCTTCCGTACTCAGCGTATCGTTAGAGTCGAGATCTGCTCTGGAGTAACAGTGCATACAGGAGAGATTGCAACGGTTGGTAAAGTTCCAGATGGCGATGCTTCCGTCAAGTACCCGCGCCTCTTTCCCCTCTGTGACCGATTTAAGTAAATTAGAGAGACGAAACATCAGTGACTCTTCTTTTTGGGTTTGTAGGAGAGAATATACGCCGTAATCTCTTTCAACTCTTCAGGTGTCAGCTTGAAAGGCGGCATGGCGTTTCGTTTATATCCAAAGAGTTTGGAAACACCGGCAGGGTCGGTGATCATCGCCTCTATCTCTTCGGCGCTTCGTTTGGAAGCGATCTCGGTAAAAGGCGGACCAAAAGCAACCGCTGTCTGATGATGGCATCCCCAGCAGTACGTTTCAAACACTTGTTTGCCGTCAGCACCGGCGAAACTTGCCAGTGTGACAAAAAGCAAAACATTTATCACTATTGTGCGCATTAATATATCCCCCGTTAATTTAACCGATATGTTATCATATATTTAACCAAAAGCAGTTGATTTGTATCAGGCAAAGTGTTTTTACAGGTGTTTTACGGTGTAGTGTATCGCTTTGATCAGTTCAGGTTTCGTCAATGATTTATCCTCCAGTTTCACGGCGGAAGCACAGTCACTTTTTGCAAACTGCACCCACAATCCGACGACAATCTCATCTCCCTTTTGTACCTGAGGAATATCATAATGCAGCGTCAATCTGCTTTTGGTATCGAGGTTGTGTACACTTCCCGACGTTGCGGTAGCGGGAACGATAATTTTTTTACCGTTTTTTTGAAAGCTGTAGCCAAAATATCCCTGCTTGTCATCTTCAGGTCTCTTCCGATAGTTTTGCCAAATCGTCTTGCCTTCTCTCCTGATTTGCACTTTGATAAATTTTGCACGTGCAGGCTGAATAATCAACGGATGTGCCATTTTGTTGTACAAGGTAATGTCAAGACTCTCTCCTGAAACGGAGAGATTGATATCGACGCCGGTTTGACGAAACAGTTTGTCATGAATACCCAAAAAACGGTGACTGGCATGATGTCCACGGGTACGTTTATCCATCTTTTCCACACCACCTTCCACTTCCGGCATATGACACTCAATACACTCCAGCGAATCCTGCTGCGGCTTCATCGCAGCAAATATGGTTACGTTGTTCTCATTTAATTTATGTGAATGGCAGCCTGAACAAACATTTTTACCGTATATAGGATTGTTCACCGAAGAGTGTTTGTCGCTCTCGTCAGGATTGACCAACCGTCCGTATAACGTCGGTTTGTACCCGTCTGCCTGACGTGATTTGACGTTGACATTAAAACGGTGTGCTTTTTTGACGTATGCTATGGTATGGCAGAAAAAGCAACTGACACCGTCAGTATGGGTTTTGTTGTTTTTATAGGGTCGCGCTTTGCCGCTGATCAAATCTTTGAGATTATCTGCCATCGGCATATGGCATCTGGCACACGCATATGTCGTTTTACTCGCGGCATTTGCCACTTTTCGGTGTAATTCATCGGTAAAATAGTTTTTGGCATGGTAGGATTGCTGATACTCTTCGTATATCTTTTCATGACACTCTTTACATGAATGGTTATCGAGATATCCGGCATCAATGGTACATAGCATCAAAAAAAGTAAAAAGATGGTTTTCATAAAAGATTACCCTGGCAGTTTATTGAAGACAACAAACAATTGTACTCAATAAACTACCCTTCCCCGAAGGGAAGAGTAATAGTCCGGCGATTAAGCGCCGGGAATATGTTGTCTGTGTTCGACAGAGTAAGTAAAGGTAGGTGTAGTCAAGTTGTAGATATATTTGACAAACTTACCTGTCTCAGACTCATAGATACCGATTCTTCCGGTTGTCCACTCGGAAATCATAGTCCATTTGCCGTGGTTTGCAGGCTCAGCATGCAACAGTCGCGGCTGTACAGGATTTTTGACTTTAGCACCGAGTTTTCCGGTAGGATACGGCAGAATTGTCTCGTTGCTCAACTTGGAATGTGCTTCATTCATAGGTACTTTTTCATATTGTGTGGCATCCCATGTTTGCAGTACTTTACCTGTTTTTGCATCGATCAGCTTACCTTGTTTTTTACCGACTTCGATAATTCTGTCAGTCTCAAGTGTCTCTTTGTTAATCAAGTAGACTTTGTTGTAGTTCGCAGGCTTACCGAGTACACAGTCAGACCAGATCCACGGTGTATCTTCACCCGTACCGACAAAAAGTCCGCCGCCGGCAGTTTTGATTTTTTTCACTACTTTCCAGCCCGGAGAATCCCAGATAACCACAGAACCGAAGTTCATAGAGTTGGTTGCATTGAGCTGTTTACCCAGTTTTTTGTTAAACCAGCTTGAACCCTGACCAGGATGCGGTTTGGATTTTTTACCGGTATAGACTTTTGCAGCCAGTTGTTTTGTTTTAAAGTCGACAATACCCATCAGGTCAGATCCCTGAGATGCAATCTGAAAATATCGTCCGAAATCTTTGCCTTCATTTTCATTTTCGAAACAGTCATGCAAAATTTTACCGATATTCGGTACATCACCGACAATCGGAAAATCAGGTTTGCTGTAATCGATAATATAGACATGACCGGCATCTTTCAGTGCCATTGCAAAATATGGTCCATACGGTGTATCGGCAATACCGGCAACACGAGATGGTCCTATTTGTCCGTCAGGATCGATAACACGGCTGGTATCGTATGCTTTCAAAGGCTCAAGTGTATGTGCGTCACACAGTACCGCACCACCCGGATTGTAGTTACCCGCAAGAATATATTTTCCATCCGGTGAAACACCAAGACCTCTTGATTCCTGTCCAACCTGTACGGAAGCGACAGCAGGCTGTCCCGGAGCACCGATATCGAACATAGTCAAACGACCGGATCTTGAAATAGAGTAAGCGTAGCGTGGATTGTGTTTGTTGGTCACTGTAACGTGTACTGCAAAACCTGCTTTATGTCTTGAGAGTACTTTACCGCTTGTAGAATCGATAAAATCTACCAGTGATGCATCTCTTTCTGTCGCAAATGTAATATCTTTAACATTTTTAACATCACCTTTATATTTCAGGTTTCCGTTTTTGTCTACCGGATATTTTTTAGCAAGTGCTTCTCTGTCTGCCAGACGTGTCCATGTCTGTTTGACTTTTTTAAGGTCAAGTTTCAATTCAACGGTATTTTTCCAGTCCATCAACCAGTCGATCATACCTGTAGCATCATCTTTGGAAAACATTTTATCCCATGCAGGCATTGCCGTATTTTCACGACCGTGCAAAATAGTCTCTGCAAGAAATTCTCTGTTTTTCTTTTTCAGTGCTTTAGGACGCAGATCCGCACCGACACCACCCTGGTGAATCGGTCCGTGACATCCCTGACACTCTTTTTCATATACTTTGGCGAAGTCCATCTTCGATGTACCTGCCTGCAGTCCGACTGTAGCGATACCCACCGCTGCAACGTAACTTAAAACTTTTCCTAACTTCATGTTTCCTCCTTTAAAGTTATTAAACAGTCTGTTCCCCTCACCCTGATTATAACATATATTCTATTTGATTATTTGTTCAGTTTTTTCTTCTCACTGAAATAGATCCAGAACATTGGAAGTACAATTATCGTGTGAAGAAAGATTGTCAATGTCAATGGACCCTGATTCAGCATGCCGAAAAAACTTGGAACAACATCAGTAAATGGATCGATCATCGTTTTCTCCTTACATTAATAGTGTGAGACATCTCTGTCTCACCCCTTTTTAGATTTAATTGCCGGCTTCTTTTTTACCGATAGTCAGTAAATCAGCTACAAGCAATACAAAACCGACAAAGGTGACAACACCCATCGCCAGTCTCCAGCCCTGTGCCTGAACATACCAGTGCAGATTCTGTGCGGTAAAGTAAGCTTCCCATGTTCCACCGAGTTCCGCTCTCTCAACCAATACCTGCTCATAACCTGCAATGGTCAGGGCAACAGTCATACCGAGTAATCCAAGTACAATCAGTGTAATCGCCCATTTGGAAAGTTTGGTCGCTTTGAGGTGTTTGATACCGTAAGCACCCTGAACACCCAGATACATCATACCGATCAAAATCGTTGCGTAAGCACCGAAAAATGCCAGGTGACCGTGCGCAGAAGTAAACTGTGTACCGTGTGTATAAATATTGACCTGCGGCAGTGTATGGAAAAATCCCCAGATACCGGCACCCAGGAAGTTACCGAACGCATTGGTCGCAATCCATGCCATAGCCGGACCGTTGTTGACAGCGTGCGCGCCGCCTTCCGCTTCTACAG
Organism: Campylobacterales bacterium; assembly: GCA_027080605.1. Classification (GTDB taxonomy): domain Bacteria; phylum Campylobacterota; class Campylobacteria; order Campylobacterales; family QNZT01; genus QNZT01. The sequence goes on along the minus strand of JALWRO010000107.1, from coordinate 7,624 downwards.
CACCTTGTTCTTTACCCCAGTCATAGAGGACGTGTACGAACATGGCTACCAGCGGAACAGGTTCGAGTGCTGAGAAAAGCGCACCGATTTCCCACCAGTACTCAGGTGTACCGATCCAGAAGTAGTGGTGACCCAGACCGAGAATACCGGATCCAAACAGCATCAATACTTCGATCCACAGCCACATTTCGACAATTTCACGTTTTGCGCCGATAATTTTAATCAGCCCGTATGCAGCCAGTGCACCGACGAAAACTTCCCATGTCGCTTCAACCCAGAGGTGAATAACCCACCACCACCAGTACTGATCCATAGAGATATTGTCCGTAAAGAACATACCGCACAGATAGAGACCTGCCAGTGCGAACAAGTCCGCAATCATAACAGTCATAATACCTGTCTTCTCGCCTTTCATATAGGTGGCGAAAACATTGAAGTAGAAGATCAACACAACCACGACGATACCGATATCGGCCCATCTCGGCGCTTCCAGATATTCACGACCTTCGTTGATAAACCAGATTGTACTCTCTTTACCAGGTCCTACCTGAATGAAAATGTACACGAGTACAACAACCGTAACAGCAGCAGTCAGTACCCAAAACGCCAGTTTTGCGAGCCCCGGAGCGACTACTTCTCTGCCTGTTTCATCGGGAATCATATAGTAAACCGACCCGATCATCGCATAGAGCATCCAGACGACCAGTGCATTAATATGCACCATTCTGGCGACATTGAAATCGAACACTTCAAACAAAAAGCCCGGATACAAGAACTGAATTGCAGCAATAAGTCCCATCAGGAGCTGTGCACCGAAAAGGATTATCGCAACCCTGAAATACATCATCCCTATTTTCTGGGATTCAAACTGTAATTTGTTTGCTTTAATACTACTTAGCATAAGTGCTTTCCTCCTCTTTACCGAAGTTTCTCGGGAAACCGTTGGTATCGATGGAACTCATGTGTTTCAAAAACGCCACCAAACCTTTCGCTTCCTCTGCTGTGATACCGAGATTCGGCATCATACGTGCGTGTGTAGGATATTTTGAAGGATGCTGCAAAAACTCTGCCATCGCCTCTTCTCTGGTACTTTTGCCTGTCATCGCCAGCATTGGACCTTTATCGCTCCATGCAGGATCAAGCCATGCTTTGGTCAAGTCGGGAGCATAGTATGCACCGTTCCCCAAAAGTGTATGACAGTTCATACAGTTTTTTGCCTGAGATGTCAGTTTTCCAAGATGCAGAAGCGCCGCCGCCTCTTTCGGAGACCACTCTTTACCGAAGAAAGCTTCTTTGTCACCGATCACCGGTGCTTCATGACCTCTTTTTGTATTCATCTTGTAGTCGATGTGATAGTTGATAACCGTCGGAGCCGGAACTCTTTTGGTTACACCGTTTTGCAAATCTGCATCCGTGCCCATCTTGATCTGCCCCATCGTATCGAATGTCAGCCAAATCAACAGGATCGTTGCAAATCCGGTTACCCATGCAGCCGATCGTTTCCAAAACGATATACTGCGCCAAACAGATTTTGGTTGCTCTGCCATATATACCTCCTTTTAATCGTGTTGCTCGTGGGTTTCCTGCATCAAAAAGTAGATAAAATGCGGCAATATCAGGTAAGCCACCATTGCCAGCATCAATACTTTTCGTGTAAAATCCCCACTTCCAACCAGAGTACTAAGCATATAGAGCGAGTATGCACATCCAAACCAAAAAAGATACCCTACATACTGGTAAAACATAGGAATTTTTTTAAGTTTGGCAAAAGTATACAACCCCACAAATATTATTCCGAAGATCATGACAAGCGTCGCCGATGTAAAAATCGGTAAAAAATCTCCGGGGGCTAATTGTGGCATATTGAGGTATACTTCTTTCATACTGTCTCCTGCTGGTAAAGTACTACAGGTGTAATTGTATTGAAATAATAAGTTTTAATGATTGATATAAGTCAAGAGGTCTCTTAAAAAAGCTGTTTTAGCGCGTCATGATCCAAAATGGTAATAGTATGGCTTTTATCGATACTGATAATACTCTTTTTCTTCAGCTTCGCCAGTGTGCGGGAAAGTGTTTCAGGGGAGACATTTAAAATAGCGGCTATCTGATTATTTTTGACAGTTTCGAAAAGCTCTTTATGCTCATCAATGAACTTGGCGACCTTCGCTTCCGATGTCAATATCATCTCGTTATGGATTACGTTGGAAAGGACTTTGAGCTTTTTGCTCAAAGATTTGATAATCTCCATACAGATATCCGGATTTTTAAAAAACATATTCTCCAGCGACTGATATTCGATTTTCAGCACAGTGCCGCTGGTGACAAACCTCGCCGATGCGGGGAAAGGCATCTGTTCGAAGTTTGCAAGCTCGCCGACCATCGAAGTCGGTATGAACTGATGAATATATATCTCCTGACCTTTGGGATTTGTTTTATAGAGCCGAAGAACACCGTCAACAAGAATATAGAGCTTTTTAGGCGCATCTCCTTCGTAAAAGAGTAACTCGTCCGCCTCATAGTTTTTAAAATAAGAGATCTGTTCCAGTTTTTTAATGTTCTCATCGCTCAAATTGTTAAAAAAGGGAATATCTTTTAATTTAAAATCCATATGGCGATACCTTTGTTTTAAATGAGTCTAATATTGTATCATTTATTTACTTTTTTACATATGACATAACAAAATTAACCTGATATTTAAATAAGCGAAGGAGCATATTCAACACATTGATTATTTTTTAATCAATAAACTGGTTAACATTTTACATACATTTGGCTATACTAAAACTTATAAATTAAATAACAAGGAGCATAAATGGGTGCATTTAAAGAGCTGAAAGGTCAGGGACACTGGCCGACGCTTTTGGCAGCATTTTTATATTTTGATTTTAGTTTCATGGTCTGGACGATGCTCGGACCCCTTTCTACAGAAATCACCGAAGCGCTGAAACTCTCACAGGGCTTTGTCATGAGTCCCTCACAAAAAGCGACACTGCTTTCACTGCCGATACTTTCCGGGGCTATTTTACGTATTTTGCTTGGATTTCTGGTCGATAAAATCGGTGCCAAAAAAACTGCGATCATGTCACAGGCGATCGTCGTTTTCGGGCTCTTTTATGCCTGGTTCAAAGGCGAGTCGATCACCTATGAAGAGTTGCTGATGGTCGCGTTTATCCTCGGTTTTGCGGGCGCATCCTTCGCCGTAGCGCTGCCGCAGGCGGGACAGTGGTATCCGCCCAAACTGCAGGGTGTCGTGCTGGGAATCGCAGGCGCGGGAAATATCGGTGTTGTTATCGACTTCCTCTTTGCACCGAAAATCGCGGAACTGTGGGGATGGCAGGCAGTCTTCCTGGTCGGCGGCATTCTCTCCGCAATCATCATGATCACCTACTTTTTTCTGGCAAAAGACGCACCCAAAGAGATCTATACACCCCGCCCCAAAAAAGTACGTGACTACCTGAAACTGCTTAAAGACAAAGACACCTGGTGGTTTAACCTCTTCTATGCCGTCAGCTTCGGCGGATTCGTCGGTTTCGCGGGCTATATGAAAGTCTATCTCATGAACAGTTATCAGGCAGATATGAGTGCCTTCGGACTCGATGTTCTGAATGAACCCAACGTCAAAGTGATCGCCGGCTATTTCGGTGCTATCTGTATCTTTGCCGGTGCGGTTCTGCGTCCGGTGGGCGGTGCGATCGCCGACAAACTAGGAGGTGTCAAATCACTCTATATCTTTTACGGAGCCGTTGCACTGCTGGCACTCCTGAACGCACTGGTACACCTGCCTTTTTTCCTCGCTATTTTCGTACTCTTTTTGATTATGGCAAATCTGGGCATGGCAAACGGTGCTGTTTTCCAGCTGGTACCGCAGCGTTTCGGAAAAGATATCGGTATTATGACCGGTATTATCGGTTGTGCGGGCGGACTGGGCGGTACGGCGCTGATCAAAACACTCGGATGGAGCAAAGAGGCGTTTAACGGGTATACCGCCGGTTTTATCATCTTCGCACTGGTTGTCATGGTTGCGATCATCGGTATTTCGATGGTCAAAACCCGATGGAGAACCACATGGGGTGTACAGGCAGGAGGAAGAATATAAGGTGCCTGTTTTTTAAGCACCTGCTTTGATGCTTCTGTATAGGAATTATTGTATAATATTTTTATATATGAGAGGGGTTATCGGGAATTAATATGGCAAATATCAAGCTTTCAGGTTTTACTTTAGCCAAAGGTGATCATCTCACAGGTGATGACGCTTTTGAATACAAACATCTTTCGGACGCATCTATCGCCATCGTCTGCGACGGTGTCGGCAGCGCGGAAGCAGGCGCGGAAGCGGCAAAACGGGTATCGGGCTACCTGCTCAAAAATCTCCGTAACCGCCCCATGTCCTGGAGTATGGAAAAGACACTCAAGCACTTTATCTCCAGCATCAATGCCATCCTCTATCATGAATCGATAGAATCATATGAACGCCCGGAACTGGTCACTACCGTTGCTGTCGCTGTCATAGAGGGAGACAAACTCTACGGTGCCAATGTCGGAGACAGCCGCATCTACCTCTGCCGTAACAACAGACTCCATCAACTCTCCAAAGACCACAACTCCGACGAAGAGGGAATGGAGCATGTCCTCACTGCCGCGATCGGCATGGCGGAAGAGACCGATATCTACTATTTTGAAAACATTATCCGTGCAAAAGATCGCATTCTCCTCTGCAGCGACGGGCTTTACAACATTTTCGACAACGAACGGGAGCTGATTACCGCCATGAGTGCGGGAGCCAATATACTGGTCAAATATGCCAGCAAAAAAGTGGACGACAACCTCCCGGACGACACGACTGCTGTCATTATGCAAGTCGATGAAATCGACCAGACATGCCGGCTCAAATCCCTGAAACTGCCGATTCCCGAAAAACTTAAAGCAGGTGAAACAGTCGACGGCTACACGCTCCTCAAACCGCTGGTACAAAACGAACGCACCTGGCTCTGTTCCCGAAAAGGGAAAAAATATGTCATGAAGTTTGCACCTCATGAAGCACTCGAAGATGAAAAAGTCCTCGATCTTTTCGTCAAGGAAGCATGGAACGCCAAACGCCTCAAAGCGGGATATTTTCCTAAAGCGGTCATTCCCAAAAACCGTACCAAACGCTACTACATCATGGAGTATGTCGAGGGCGACCAGCTCAAAAGCTATCTGAAACGCCGGCTGCTCTCGATCGACGAAGGTGTCCATCTGGCAAAATTTTTGCTGCACATGGAGCAGTTTCTGCTCAAATATGACCTGGTGCATGCCGACATCAAACCCGAAAATATTATCCGTGCGCAGCGCAAAGGAAAAACCTACTTTAAAACAGTCGATTTCGGCTCTATCACTGAAATCTTTTCGACAGCATCGCGTGCCGGAACCCCCAGCTATCTGGCACCCGGTCGTTTTCACGGCGAAAGTATCGATGAAGGAAGTGAAATCTTCGCCATCGGCGTAACACTTTACGAATCGCTGACGGGCAAACTCCCCTACGGCGAAATCGAACCGTTTCAGACCCCTGTTTTCAAAAAACCGAAACCGCCGACCCGATACAATCCCAAAATCCCGCCGTGGCTGGAGAGTATCATCCTCCACGCAATCGAAACGGATAAAGAGAAACGCTACCGAAACTACTCGGAAATGCTTTACGATCTCGAAAATCCCGATAAAGTCAAACCGTGGTACGACAAAAGCGCTTCGCTGATCGAGCGAGAACCGCTCAAAGTCTATAAAATCGCGTTTATTGTCTCATTTTTACTCAATATCTACCTCATCATCATGATGATGGAATAAGGAGCACCATGCAACAAGAAACACCGCTGCAAAGTTTTATCGACTACAAAGCCAACACCGGTATGCAGTGCGGAAATTATCAAATCGACCTTCCGCCGCTGAAAAAGGGAGAGCAGTACCGCTTTCACTTCGACATGACCGCCTGTGTAGGCTGCCACTGCTGTGAAGTCGCCTGTAACGAACAGAATAACAACACCCCCGACGTCAAATGGCGCCGTGTCGGCGAGATGGAAGCGGGCGTCTTTCCCAATGTCAGCCAACTCTTCAACTCGATGAGCTGCAATCACTGTATTGACCCGGAATGTCTCAGAGGATGCCCGACAAACTCTTACATCAAGTTCGATAACGGTATCGTCTTTCATGATGACGATGTCTGTATCGGATGCCAGTACTGTACGTGGAACTGCCCCTACGAAGTGCCTGTTTTCAACAAAGACCGTGGTATCGTCACCAAGTGCCATATGTGTCATGAAAAGCTGGATGAGGGTCAAACCCCGGCATGCGTGCAGGCATGCCCCGCAGGCGCGATCGAAATCGAAATCTTCAAACCGGACGAGTGGCTTGAGGGAGAGATAGAAAAGTCGGGTGTCGCCCCGCACCTTCCCGATATTTCTATCACCAAACCGACTACGCGCTACACCCTTCCCGAGTTCGAAGGGGAAGTCAAACCGGCAGATGAACGACTGCTCAAACCTGCCCACGCAGAACTGCCGCTGGTCTTCATGACCGTTTTGACACAGGTCTCCGTCGGCGGATTTATTGCGATGTTTCTGGGCACCCTGCTCCACGCGGCGGGATTTAACCCCGCGGCACCGAACTTCTGGCTGGCACTGGCAGTCTTTTTGCCCGCAGCTATCGGATTGCCGCTCTCGGCGCTCCATCTTGGACGCCCCGGACTCGCCCTGACGGCGATGAAAAATCTCAAAACCTCCTGGCTCTCGCGGGAAGCGGCGGCGCTGGGCGCTTACGCAGGCGGCGCCACTTTGGTTGTACTTATTTATCTCTACCCGATGCTCTTCGGCAAGAATCTGATCGATCCCAACGGCTGGCTGATGGTCGCGCTTCAGGCAGGTGTGCTGGCGATCGGACTTTACGGGATCTACGCCCAGTCACGCATCTACCGTGTACGCGCCCGCCCGGCATGGAACCGCAAATCGACCACCGGACGCTTTTTCGGTGCAGGCTATGTCGGCTTTTTACTGACGGCGTTTGTCATGCTGCTCAGTGGCGCGGAGCGCAGCGTCATGGCGATCCTCGCCATCGCCCTGCTCTACGGACTTTACCAACTCTATATGATCTATGAAGAGATCAACTTTTTCAAACAGATCAAAGAGGATCATCCGCTCTACTATCAACTCAACCGCTCGCGCATCTTGCTGACGGAACATTTCGGGAAACTGAAAAAGACCCGGCTCTGGTCACTCGCACTTTTCGCACTGATACTGCCAATTACGGCAATCGTGCTGATGGCAGGCAAAGCGACCACAGCGGCAGCCATGGTGCTTGCCATCGCCGTTGTCGGCGCGCTGCTGAGTGAGTTTATCGGCAGATATCTCTTTTTCGTCACTGTCGTTCCGCTGGGACTGGCAGGAAACTTTTTTGCAGGAAACCAACGATGAGTAAACCAACCATAATAGACAAAATCAAAAACTTCCTCGGATTTGATATCAAAAACGACAAATACGCCCTCGTCGACGACCCGATCTTCGGCAAAGTCGCCAAGGAAAAGAAGCCGGACAAGTGGGTGCGCTCCACCTGCGGTTACTGCGGTGTGGGGTGCGGGCTTTACATTGGTGTCAAAAAT
>JALWRO010000106.1 GCA_027080605.1 Campylobacterales bacterium | reverse complement strand
CAAACAAAAAATATACTTCCGCAGCGAAGCTCAAAATGGCAAAAATGTCACCTGAGCAACTCAAAGCAGAGTATGACAAAATAGTTGCAACCAACAAAGCGACAGATGCGGTTATTCAGAGCGTTGTGAAGTTCTTGAAAGAGAACCACTACGAGAAATATCCGGTCGTCAAAAACCTGGTTGAAGATGCACTGGATCAGTACGGTAAAATTCCGGAGCAGAAGAAAAAAGCAGATGAGGCAGTCAAAGCCGGCGATCTCGAAAAAGCGATTCTCTTCGAAAACATGATCTGGCAATATATGGTTAAAACGGCAGACGTCGGTATTCGTGCGAAAGACCTTCTGGTCAAGAAAATTGCAACACCTATGAGTGAAGCAGCCCAAAGAGGTCATGCAGCATACTTAGAGGGTGGTTGTAACGGATGTCACGTGATCGGTAAAGTCAGCTCCGGTCCGGATCTGGTCGGTGTACTCGGTCGTCATGAAAACGGTGAGAAGTGGGTCAAACAGTGGATTATGCATCCTGAAAAAATGTATGATAACGATTATATCAAATCTATGACCAACTACTTTAACCTCAGAATGCCTAACCAGGGTATGACTGAAGAGCAAACAAATGATATCATCGAATATCTCAAATGGATCGACAAGAACGCAAACCTGTTCTAAATCCCGATTCACTAAACAGGCGGTGGAAGAGTCTCTTCCATCGTCTTTTTTTATCTACTATTGTGTTTTCAAAACGAAGGTACAATAGTGTATAATCATTACAATAACTTATAATATCAGCAGAAGGACGGGGGAAATGAATAAATCGCTTACTAAATCCAGGATCTTTACATTTTTGGCTTTCGCCATACTTATGTACTGGTTTGTCATACCGGCAATCTTTACACACAATGTAGTTGAACTCAATGAAGAAGGCAAAGCGGATAAACTATCGCCGATTACCTATAAAGTGTGGGATTACTACCAAAAGGGACGCTATGTCAGCCCCAATACACCCAAAGATATCGCCGGTGATCTTAAAAAAATGATCGAAGCAGATGCGGAACTCAGTGTTGCAACCGCACCTATCTGGTACGTGGCACTCGAAGCACCCAACTACCCCAAAGAGGCATTTCCGGAAGGTATCCCGGTTTACTACCACTTCGACGGATTCAGCGGAGATGTTCATGAAATGAATACGATCAATCACTTTATCGGGATGGATCCCATGAAAAGAGGTGCTCCATATCTACGCGCGCTGGCACCGTATGCCCTCATTTTTGTAGCATTGCTCTTTGTTTTCTATATGTTATTTGACTGGAAAATTCTCGACTATCTTATGCTCATTCCGGTTGCTTTGCCGGTTATTTTTCTCGGCTTTTATGCGTACTGGCTCTACTGGTTCGGTCACCACATGCACAGCTGGGGCGCATTTAAAATAAAGCCCTTTATGCCCACTGTTTTCGGAGACGGTAAAGTTGCACAGTTTACAACACACTCCTATCCGACTATCGGTTTCTGGTTGCTGGTTGCGATCAGTATTTTAAGTCTTTTGGCAATCGTTTCAAAGAAAAAAGCCAGAAAACAGCACGAAATCAACGACTAAACAGAAAACGGGGAAGAGAGATGAGAGGTCTGGCACTTTTGCTTTTATCATTGTCACTGTATGCCAATGTGCTGCAAGATGCCATTGACCATGCGTCAAAAGGCGCAAAGCTGGAGCTTCCGGAAGGAATATACAAAGGCAACATTACCGTCAATAAACCTCTCATTATCAAAGGCAGTTCTCATAAAACCGTACTGGAAGGAGACGGCAAAGGCACCGTTGTGACAGTCACCAGTCCCTTTGTCACCCTCGAAAACCTGACCATCCGACACAGTGGCGCAGAGCATGAAAGAGTCGATGCAGGAATCGCACTGAAAAAAGTACATCACTGCAACATCCTCCATTGTGATCTCAAAGATGTGTTGTTCGGCATCGATATGCAGCAATCCAATGACTGTAACATCAGTTATAACCATATCACTTCCAAACCGTTTGCACTCGGATTGCGTGGTGATGCCATCCGACTCTGGTACAGCACGGACAACACGCTTACATATAACAAAATCTATAAAGCGAGAGATTTTGTCGTCTGGTATTCACACGGAAACCTGATTGCGAACAATTACGGTGAATACGGCAGATATTCACTCCACTTCATGTATACCGGTAAAAATATTGTCAAAGACAACGAATTTAGCCATAACTCGGTCGGTATCTTTTTCATGTACTCTCAGGATACCATTGCCACGGGAAATATCGTCAAAAATTCACTGGGTACTACAGGACTGGGGATAGGTCTGAAGGATTGCTCCAACTATACTATTACCGACAATAAAATTCTCTACTGTGCAAGAGGTCTCTACATAGACCGCTCCCCTTTTGAACCCGATACATTCAACCACATAGAGCACAATTTTATTCTTTACAACAGTGAGGGAGTGCATTTTCATTCACTCAGTCTCAACAATATCTTTAAAAACAATATCATCAAAGGAAACATCGACACCGTCGTCAATGACTCTTACAATACGAAAGTCACCCAAAACAAGTGGGACGGTAACTACTGGGATGATTACCAGGGGTTTGACAAAAACGGTGACGGTGTCGGCGACACGCCATATAACCTTTATTACTACGCAGATAAAATGTGGCTTTTAAATCCAAATGTCAAATTTTTCTATGGATCACCGGTCATTTCCATCTTAAACTTTCTGGCAAAACTGGCACCCATATCTGAACCGGTCAAACTGCTGACTGATCCACATCCCAAAATGACGGAGGGGAAACTACTATGAAACCTGAAGAGAAAAAGCGAAGAGACTTCATGAAGAATATCGCCGGTCTTGGCGTACTCGGCATGGCTGCAGGTGCGGGAATCTACTTCGCTCCCAAACTCAAAGCGGATAAACTTTTGCTGAGACCGCCCGGAGCTGTTGAGGAAGATGATTTTCTCAAACTGTGCATCAAATGCGGACAGTGCCTGCAAGTCTGTCCTTACGATTCGATCGAACTCGAAGACGTCAACGGCGGTGCAAGTATGGGTATGGCATACATCGATCCGCTGAAACGCGGATGCTATTTGTGTGAAGCTTTTCCCTGTATCCTCGCCTGCCCTACCGGCGCACTCGATCATGAACATGACGAAATCAAATATGTCCACATGGGTATGGCGGTCATTGTCAATGAAAGCGCCTGTCTGGCACTCAAAAACGAAAAGGTTCCGGACAGAGCAATCGACAGAATCTATGACCATACCAAAATCCTCTCCAAAGAGGAGCATCAACAGCATAAAGTGATCATGCGCGGAGATGAAACGGAAAAAGCGGAATTGCAAAAAAAAGTACTGCAAGAACTTGAAAAGTTCCGGGGAAAAGCGTGTACTATCTGCGCAGATATGTGTCCGTATCATCCAAATCCGGAAGATGCAATCGGTATGGTCTCTAAAAACGGCGGACTTATACCGGAAATACGCGAAGCGTGTGTAGGTTGCGGTGCCTGCGTGGAACTGTGCCCGACACAGGTGCTGAATATCGTACCGCGTGCAACATACGATGACATTTACGGGAAGGGAAAAAAGAACAATGGCTAACAAAAAATGGATACTATCACTCGCAACAGCAATAGTGCTTTTTGCAGGATGCGGCGGCGAAGCGGGAAAAAAAGAACCGACCGCACAACATGAAACAGCACCGCAGATAAAAGTAACGGAAAACGCGGTCAATACCAATGTCAAAGAGACAAAAGACAAAAGCAACAGCGGTCAATTTTACTACTCCTACAACAAAGAAAAAAATACGACGGAAGAAGAACCGAAGACCAGAACAACTATCGATGCCTATCTTAACATCAAATCACCCTATGAAAGGGTACGTATCACAATGATGATCAAACGACTGAGCAATGACTACATTCTTCGATGTTCACCCTGTCATGACGACTATGCAAACGGCGTCATCGGACCGTCACTGTTAGACAAAAACGCTTCGTTTATCTATCAGCGTATTATGGATTTTAAAACAGGCAAAAAGAAAAATGTGCTCATGAAAGAGCTGGTATCGCAAATTGACGATGCAAAACTGAAGTCAATCGCAGAAGAGATCGCAAACTTCAACAAAGAGATCAGAAAAATGAGGAGAGGGAAATGATAAAAAAAATAATCGCAGCAATCGCCGTACTTTTGGCAGTATGGGCAACCGTTTATATGATTGGACTGGATAAAGAAGCCCATAAGATGCAGCGTATCGCTGAGCTGATCAAAAGTACATCCATGGAAGATAAAAAACTGGGCAACCAGGAACAGAAAAAAGTCGTGCAGCAACCGGTACAGCAAGCCTCTGCAGGAAAAAGCAGCAAAGATAAAGAGGTCGAAGAGAAACTACGTGCACTTAAAGAGAAAGCCGGTAACCTTGCCGCTTTTAAAACAAGTCCGCTCTATAAGAAGAGCTGTGCTTCATGTCACGGAAATATCGGTGAAGGTATCATCGGTCCAAAACTGCTGGGAGACAGTAAAGAGAAAATCCTGAATGCACTTCATGATTTTAAAAGCGGTAAACGTAAAAACTATGTCATGTACGGACTTCTGGGCAACATGAGTGACGAACAGCTCGAACAACTGGCAACAGAGATCTCTACATTTAAACAAAAACTGGACGAAGCTACCAAATAGCACTGTAACGTAACTATAAGAGGAGAGGAAGATGGATAAATACAACGCCCCGATAAAAGAGATAGTCAATGCTCCCTTTTGGTCGACATTTTACTACAAGACCAAAGAGGGCAAGACGAGACTGACCATCCGAGCGTGGAGATGGCTGAGTATTTTTATTATCAACCTTCTCTTTTTCCTCTCTTTTCACATTGATATTCAGCTTCTGGAAGGTACACTCAACGGTTCAAGGTTGCTGGGCTTCCACCTGATAGATCCGTTCACCGCACTGGAAATTTTTGCTGCGGAACATCATATCCATACCAACGTCATCATCGGAAGCCTGACACTGGTCGCTTTCTACTTTCTTGCGGGCGGAAAAGCCTACTGTTCATGGGTATGTCCCTACGGTATGCTCAGTGAAATCGGTGAGTATATTCACCAGAGACTCGTACGCAGAAAAATCATCAAAGAACGTAAATTCAACCCCAACATCCGCTTTTTCTTCTGGGCTGTTTTCCTGGCAGCCGCTGCAATAGACGGGTATCTTGTCTTTGAAGTGATCAATCCTATCGGAATTATGAGCCGTATCATCACCTACGGATGGAGTCTGGCGGTAGTGTGGGTAGTGGTAATTTTACTGTTTGAAATCTTCTACTCACGCCGTGCATGGTGCAAATATATCTGTCCCGTCGGTACAACCTATAATTTCCTCGGCTGGATCGGTATGACCAAAGTCAAATGGGACATGAACAAATGTGACCACTGCGGTGCCTGTCTCAACGCCTGTTTTGAAGACCATGTACTGGAGTTTATCAAACCCAAATATGACAAAAAGCGCGCTGAAAAAGGTATTAACCAACAGCTCGTCGTCAACGGTGACTGTACCCTGTGCGGTCGCTGTTTTGACGTCTGTCATACCGATGCGTACAACTATGACTTCAGACTGAAAGACCTTGTTTGATGCTGGTAGTTGCCAAAGAGATCACCAAACGTTTCATGGGTACCAATGTACTTGACCATGTCACACTGACTATCAACAAAGGCGACCGTATCGCACTGATGGGACCAAACGGAGCGGGAAAAACAACACTCGTACGCGCGATGCTCGGTTTCTACCACCTCGACAGCGGTCAGCTGGAAGTGCTCGGACACAACCCCATCAAAGAGCGGGAAGCGGTACTGCAACATATCAGCTTTATTCCCCAGCTCCCTCCTCCGGTAAAACTGAGTATCGAAGAGTTGCTGACATTTGTGGGCAAAAGCGCCGGTATCGACAAAGATACAATCTTTCATGAAGCGACAAGACTCGATCTCGATCTCAAGTCACATATTGCCAAACCTTTTTACAAACTCTCCGGAGGTATGAAACAGAAACTGCTTATCGCTATCGCGCTCTCCAAAAAGAGTGATCTGCTAATCTTCGATGAACCGACAGCCAACCTCGATCCCAAAGGACGTGAACAGTTCTATACACTTTTAAAAGAGATCGACCCAAACTGTTCTACCCTCTTTATCACACACAGACTCGACGAAATCGAAACACTGGTGAACCGGCAAATTTATATGGATCTCGGAAAGGTGGTGGAAGATGCGAAAATATAGTCTTTTACTTATTCTCATGACACTCTTCATGAACTTTACCGGATGCCAGAAAAAGAGCAGCGGCGGTATTGAAAAGATGCACTGGGATCGTGATATGTGCGAACGCTGCAAAATGGCAATCTCAGAGCGTAAATATGCCGTACAGGTCATCGATCCCAAAACACACAAAGCCTACAAGTTTGACGACATCGGCTGCGCGGTACTCTGGTTTGACGAAGAGCATATCCCATGGAAAGATCAGGCGAAAATCTACATCACCGATGCCAAAACCGGCAAATGGATCGATGCCAGAAAAGCGATCTATACCGACGATTCCATCACACCCATGGCATTCGGTTTTGCCGCTTATACCAAAGAGACTTTACCGAAAAACCACCATACGCTTAACTACAGCGAAGTGGCTAAAAAAGTTCACATCATCGAACAACTCAACACACAAAAGGTAGGTGCACCACAATGAAAAATCTTCTCCTGATCGCTTACCTTGATATCAAAGAGTCCCTGCGCTCGAAATGGTTTTATGTCTATGCCCTCGTTTTCGGCGGTCTGATGGCACTCTTTTTCATCACCGGCGTATCGGATGCCGTTGTTATGGGATTTACGGGACTGAGCCGGATGCTGTTGATCTTCATACAAGTAACGATCATCATATTGCCCATTTTCATTCTGGTCACGACAGTCAAGTCGATCTCCGGCGACAGGGAGAGCAATGTTCTGGAGTATATGCTCTCTTTTCCCGTTTCTCTGAAAGATTACTACTGGGGAAAAATGGTCGGACGTTTTGCGACGGTATTTTTGCCGGTATTTTTCGCGCTGGCACTGGGTGTTGTTTTTGGACTCGTCAAAGGCGGTGATTTACCC
>JALWRO010000105.1 GCA_027080605.1 Campylobacterales bacterium | reverse complement strand
ACGCTTTTTTGTGTCTTGAGCTGTACCACACTTCATGATTTTGTGCAAAAGCAAATCCCAGCGCCTGTCCCCATTTTCCCGCTCCGACAATACCGATTTTCATAACTGCTCCATCGCTTTTTTAAATTTTTCAATATCCCGTTCTTTGCCGATTACAACCAGTGTATCCCCCGCACGTATCTTTTTACGTACCATATAGGTGTGGTAGAGAAATTTTCGGTGCTTCCCGCCGCTTTGGATACCCAGTACCATCAGATCATAATCCGCTTCAATATGGGCACCGTGCAGCGGCAGTCCGATCAGGTAAGAGTTCTCCGGCACCGGTAGTTCCGCAATCTTGATATTGGATTTGTAGTAGAGAATCTCATCCAAAATACGGTAAACAACCGGTTTTTTGATGAGACGGTAGATACGGTTGGCACCGACGGTATAGGGGTTAATATTTTTATTTGCCCCTGCCAGCAGCATCTTTTTCTCTTCCGCCTCATCCGCACTCAGCGAAAGTATATAGAGGTTGGGATCAAGGTTTCTGGCACTGAGTGTAATAAAAAGATTTTTGTTATAGTTCGCGCTGACACAAAAGAGTGTCCTGACCCATTTTCCGATACCGAATTTCACCAGTTCGTCATCCTGATTGTACTTGATCCAGTGGGCATCGTATCCGTCTGCAATAGCCAGCTGCGTCCGATCCTGCTCTGTCGTCAAAATGACGAATTCACGCTCTTTCTCTTTCAATATTCTTGCGATCTCCATCGCACTTTTGGAGTAGCCGAAGATGACGGTATCGATCATGCGATCTCCTCATGAAGGTGCAGTTTGAATGCGGCGATATCTTCCGTAGCGCCGATAACGATGAGAATATCATCGACCGTTACGGTAAAAGCTTCCTTGCGCGGATGGAAGTAAAATTTGTTCTTTTCACTGCCTCGTACGACACCAAGCAGTTTGAGCCGATATTTTTTAATACCGATCGTATGAAGATCTTTACCGACAACCGGCATTTCACGCGTAATCTCGATTTCATCGATCACCGGTTCGATATATTCATGAAGTATCTCATCGATAGCCGAAAACGCCACCGGCTGCCCCAGATGTTCATATGCCGCGATCGCTGCCGCTTCATAGGGGAAAACCACCTCTTCAGCCCCTGCCAGCAGCAGTTTACTGCGTGCGTTTTTCTCCACCGCTCTGGAAAAGAGGACAATATCCTGGCTGATCGTCTTCACTGAGAGTATGATCGACAGGTTGGTCGCATCGTCATTGGTCAGTGCCACAAAATATTTGACACGCTCTTTCAGTCGCAGCTGTTTCAGTAAATCGATATCACTTGCATCCGCATGCAGTGCATAGAAACCGTCTTTTTGCGCCTGCAGACTCTCTTCGGCCAGCGGATCAATCACGACTACTTTCTCTCCCGCGAGACGCAACTCTTCGGCAAGCACTTTCCCCATCTTGCCGTAACCGCAGATGACGATAAAAGATTTCAGTTTGCCGATTTCGTAAAAAACCTGATTGGTTTTCATCAACTCCAGTTTTTCCGCCATCGCGGTAGTGATGATAGAGGTCATGAAAGAGATTGCCGTGATACCGCCGATAATGAGGAAAATCGTCACAAAACGTCCCTGTGGCGTCGTCGGTGAGATATCTCCGAAACCGACGGTCGTGATCGTCACAACTGCCCAGTATATTGCATCGTAGAAGTTATGAATGTTGGGGTTTTCTCCGGTACCTTCGAAAATATAGATAACCGTCGAAGCAAAAAATACCATGAACGCAAAGAGAATAATCAGGCTGAAAAATTCGAACCGTTTCTCGACAAATACCCGCAGCAGATTGTTGATGTTTTCCGTATAGCGAAAGACTTTGAAAAGACGGAAAAGGAGCAAAAACCGTAAAAACCGCAACGCCCGGTAGGAGGGCAAAATCGCCAGCAGATCGACAATCGACATCGGAGAGATCACAAACTTTATTTTATTGATGAGTGCCGGTTTGATCAACTGCCACGTCGTCAGTGTCACTTTCTGATATTCGGCGTTCTCCTGCGTTTGGATGATATCCTGATGCGCGTCACTGGCAACCCACAAACGCCCCAGCCACTCAACAATAAAAACGAGTACCGCCACCCCTTCGTAGTAATAGACCCAGACAGGAAGGTGGTTTTTGATCTCAAGAATCAGGATCATAATGGTTGTCAGAACCAGAAAGATCATGAAGTAGTCGAAATAACGTTTTTCCGGCGTCGTGGGATCGTTTAAAATCCCGTTGACACGCTGTTTGATCTCTTTATATTTTTTGGAACTCGCCAGTTGATAGGAGAGATAGAGAATACGCTCTTTGACAGGCATTAGCTGGTAAGTTTTTCTTTGAGCAGCTTATTGACCAGTCCGGGATTGGCTGTCCCTTTGCTTGCTTTCATGACTTGCCCGACAAAGAAGCCCAGCAGTTTCTCTTTACCCGCCTGATATTCAGCCACTTTTTCTGCATTGGCGGCAAGAATTTCATCGATCATCGCACCGAGTGCCCCTTCGTCACTCACCTGTTTCAATCCCAGTTTTTCGATGACTGCATCGACTTCATCTTCGTTTTCCATCAGGTAATCCAGCACCTCTTTGGCAGCTTTTCCACTGATGGTACCGTCTTCGATACGTTTAACGATTGTCGCCAGTTTGACGGCATCAACCGGAGATTCATTGACAGTCATACCGCCTTTCAGGCGCCCCTGCAACTCGACTGTCAGCCAGGTAACTGCATTTTTCGCACCGGCACCTTCGGTGATCATCGCTTCAAAATAGTGCGCCGTATCGACCGAAGAGGTGATAACCGCGGCATCATAGGCTTTGATACCGTACGCCTCGATCAATCTGTTTTTCTTCTCATCCGGCAGTTCGGGAATCTTTTTCCCCTCTTCAAGCATCTCATCGGTCAAAATGACAGGCAGCAGATCGGGATCGGGGAAGTAGCGGTACTCAGCACTGTCCTCTTTGCCTCGCATACTGCGTGTTTCGCCGGTTGCAGTATCGAAAAGTCTGGTCTCCTGATAGACTTCGTCCTCATAGAGACCATCTTCCCAGGCATCACACTGTCGCTCGAACTCATACTCGATCGCTTTTTGAATAAAGCGGAAAGAGTTCATGTTTTTGATTTCAACGCGGGTATAGAGCTTCTCATCCCCTTTGGGGCGGATGGAGATATTGACATCGCACCTAAAAGAGCCCTCCTGCATATTTGCATCGCTGATGTCGAGATAACGCACAATGGCATGCAGTTTTTTGAGGTACAAAATCGCCTCTTCGGCGCTTCGGATATCAGGTTCACTGACAATCTCCAGCAGCGGGGTACCCGCACGGTTCAGATCGACATGACTCTCATTCCCGTGGTGCATATTTTTGCCCGCATCCTCTTCAAGATGCGCACGGGTAATACCGATACGCTTGCTGCTGCCGTCTTTGAAATCGATATAGAGTTCGCCGTCTTCAACGATAGGAATTTCAAACTGACTGATCTGATACCCTTTGGGAAGGTCCGGATAGAAGTAGTTTTTACGGTTGAAGATTGATTTTTTGTGTACGGTAGCATTGACGGCATGCCCGAAACTGATCGCTTTTCGCACCGCTTCTTTGTTCAGTACCGGCAGCGCTCCCGGAAGCGCCAGACAGACCGGACAAACGTTTGTGTTAGGTGCTTCACCGAAAGATGTGGGACAAGCACAGAAAATTTTCGTCTTTGTGTTGAGCTGAATATGTACCTCTAAACCAATCACCATTTCAAACATCGTTGCGTAACCTTTAGTGTTTTAGTATATAAAACATCTATTTTACTATGATTTCGCTTTGAATGCGATCGGCAGAGTCCTCAGCGGCTAATGACGCAGTTTTTCCCGCCGTTTTTCGCACGGTAGAGTTTCGTATCGACATCGTGCAGAAAAGTCTCCTGTGTCTGGGATTTATTGTACTCGGAGACACCGAAACTACAGGTAAACGCGGGCAATCCTTTTTTGCGGATAGCCGCCACCTTTTTACGCAGCTTTTCGGCGATTTTCTCCCCTGTCACCAGTTTAGTATGGGGCAGAATAATCACAAACTCCTCCCCGCCCCAGCGTGCGACAGTATCACTCTTGCGCACACTGTTGCGAAGTGTATCCGCCAGTATGGCAAGCACCTGATCACCGATCGGATGTCCGTAGGTATCGTTGATCTTTTTGAAGTTGTCGACATCAAGCATAATCATGCAGAAAGAGTTTTTGTAGCGCTTAGAGAGTTCGATCTGCTGTCTGAGAATCGTGTCGAATTTGAGACGATTGGCAACCTTCGTGAGTGGATCAGTCGTCGCATCGATAATCAGATTTCGCCGCTCAAATTCGATATTGCTGATATCGGAGAGGGTAATCACCACACGGTACATCTCATACTTGCTGCTCATCTTCGCATCGACACTGAAAACGTGCGGTTCACCGTTTTTATAGATCATCACTTTATGCTCTTTGAGCGGATTTCGCAGGACATAGTTAACCCAGTTGGTACTCTCCATCTCCGGCTGAATGTACTCTTCATCTTCATGAGAGAAAAATTCCGAAATACAGCGGTGATTCTGGGTAAACTGATCGAGCGAATCGATATTGAAAAACTCCAGAAAAGCACGGTTGACATTGATGATCTTATCGTGTGTACGGGTGATGATCAGACTGTTTTGCGCATCGATGATCGTCTGCAGCTGCGTTTCATTGAACGTGATTTTTTCGATCAGCGGATTGATCAGCGTACAGAGGTGGCGGAACTCTTCAAAATGAAACTGGTTCGGATTCATCGGCTCTTTTTTCTGCAGCGCGTTGTAAAACTCTGTTTGGAAACGTTTAAAATTCTTTTTCAGTTGAATCGAAATGAGTTTGGCGGAAATACCGATCAGTCCTAACCCGAAAAAGACAATAACAAACATCTGCGGCGCAGGAATGTACTTGATATAGTCGTAAAAAGTCTCATACTGCACCCCGTCATGCGACGACTGGTACGCATCGAGATTTTGCAACAGCCAGATGATGCCCGTAAAGACGATAAAAAGAACGATCATAATGGCAATACCGATCATAACCGTTCCGGATAAAGTTCTTGCTCTTTTTAACATGTGAAACCTAGTAGTTAAATATATTAAATTTATTATACACAAAGTTTAATATAATTAATTAACAAAGTTCAAATAAAATAACGAATTGACGCAAAACCCTCCACAGAACACGCTTTTAAACGATCCACTTCATCATCGGAAACAATACCGCCAAGCGCATAAACGGAGACTTTTTGCAACTGCGAAGCAATCTCTTCGAGCCAGACAATGCCTTTCGGCGCCCCTTTTCCCGGAGATGTGAAAACAGGGCTGAGGGTAATTGCATCCGCACCGTACGCTTCCGCTCTTTTCGCCTCCTCCAGAGAGTGTGTACTGATAAAAACATAAAGTCCCTCTGCCTTTGCCGGAGCAATTTCATCAAACTGACTGGAGGTCAGATGCACCCCGTCAAATTCAAGAGAAACAGCCAGCGGCACGGAGCGGTTGATAAGCAGGCGTGGAATCTGTGCTTCTCTTCCAAGCGTAAGAAATATTTTGGCATATTCGACAATATCCGGATGCACCTTGTCCCGAAAAGAGGCAAGATCCGGTGTCTTGGTGTAGAAAGATTTTTTCAGATAGTGTTGAAAAGAGGTAAGATCGGAATAGTAAGCGGGATCAGTGATCAGATAGCGTTTCATCTGATGTCTGATTGGCATTGAGTCTCTCTAAAAGATAGACCATACGTTTAAGCAGTTTGGTGTGCTCCTTCTTTTCACGGTAAATCTCCAGTTTGAGATTTGCCATCTCAAAAAAGATTACCATAAAGAGACCGATACTTGCACCGAAAAAGCCTCCGATCAGCGCGATGATCAATCCGAAAGGGTAAAAAAGTGTAAAGAAAAGATACGCCCCGATAATGACGGCGCCCCATGAGGCGCCCTGCATGAAACTGAGTATCTTTTCGTAATTTTTATGCATCAGAGAGATTCTACAGTGATTCTTCGTGCAGACTAACCGCACCGGCTAGATAGACATAGGTCAGAATCATGAAGATAAACGCCTGAAGCAGTGCGGAAAATGTCAGCAGCGCAAACGGAGCCAGAGGCGCTACAAACGGCGCCAGCATCAGAATAACCGCAAGGAAGAGATCGTCACCCTTGATATTACCGAAGAGTCGGAAAGAGAGGGAGATGATACGGGAAAGGTGGGAGACAATCTCGATCGGGAACATCAGCGGCGCCAGCAGCGGCTCAGGTCCCATGAAGTGTTTAAAGTAGGAGATCACACCGTTTTTGCGGATACCTTCAAAGTTATAGTAAATAAAAACGATCAGCGCAAGTGCCAGTGTGAAGTTGATATTGCTCGTAGGAGATTCGAAACCGGGGATAATACCGATCAGGTTCGCTACCAGTACCACCAGACCGATGGTTGCTACAAGCGGAAGATATTTTCGCGCATTTTTTTCACCGATGACATCCTTACCCATATCCACGACACCGCCGAGATAGGCTTCGGCAACGTTTTGCGCCCCTTTGGGAACTACCTGCAGCGCAGCGGTTGCAGATTTTGCAAACCAGAGTACCAGCAACGCCACCAATACGGTATGGGAAGCGATGATAAAAGTATGACTATGATAGATTGCACCTAGAAAAGTAAAAACTTCATTCACGAAAAGTCCTTTAAACAGAAGATAATTTGCAGGATTTTACAGAAATTTCATTTAAGAGGAGCTAAAATTCCTTCCTGCCCTATTCTGTAAAGTGCGAAATCGTATTTGACGGGATCGTCGGGATCAAACGCTTTGAGCCTTTGTGTCAATTCGAAAACCGCTTTGAGATCGTACGTTTTTCGCCCCAGAAGTCCCAGTCTGCGGGATACATGAAACGTATGCGTATCCAGCGGCATCAGCAGACCGGCAGTGGAGACGTGCCGCCATAGCCCCATATCGAGACTGTCTTTACGTACCATCCAGCGCAGGAACATATTCCACCGTTTGTAGGGAGAAGTAACACCTTTTTGATAGTGCCTTCCCAGTAAAAAACGGTATCCCCTGCTTTCATGAGGATAGAGTCGCTGCAGCGTATCGATCACGACGCTGATCCCGTCAAGCACCTGCTCCTCTT
>JALWRO010000104.1 GCA_027080605.1 Campylobacterales bacterium | reverse complement strand
GTTCATGATAGACCTCCGAAATGGATTTTTTGTAATTAGGAAAAGTAAGGGGGGAAGGTCTAGGCTATAGGGGGTCGATAGAGGGTATGGGAGAGATCGAACGGGGTAAAAGTCGGTGTATAGTTTTGGACAAATGTTTTACAGACCGTATCGTTGAACAAGATATCATCGATATATGCAGTACCGATGAATGACTCATGAAGATGGTGATGCAGTTTGGAGATATCACACAGCATTTCTGTATCGATTTGACCGCTTTCCAGAAAGACAAGTTCCGTCTGTGTGTCGTTATCGATATGACTGATGACATAGTCATGCACCACGATAAAGACAAATGCCGAAAGTAAAAGGGTCAGTATAAATTTTTTCATAACATAAAGTATAGCAAAGATTAAATAATTTATTGCTTAATAATTTTTCTCTTTAAATGGTAATTGTTGATTTTAGAGAAAAAACCTTTTTGATTAGTTAATACTCCGGTAATGCTTCTGTTCTACAATTACACTATAAATTTAAATAACAGGAGAATATCATGAAAAAATATATCAAACTTAGTATCGTATCTTTGGCGGCTTCAGCTGTTTTGGTCGGTTGTGGTAGTAGCACCACCACAACCGAAGACAGTTCACTGGAAACGGGCTATTTTATTGATGCACCGGTGGAGGGGCTGGCGTATGAAACCGTATCCGGTGTGAAAGGAACTACAGATCAGTACGGACGTTTCCACTATAGAAAAGGTGAAAAAGTCAGGTTTATGCTTGGTCAACTGGAGATGGGTGAAGCAGCTCCTGATCAGGAGGGGCTGGTGACGCCGGAGAGTCTGGCGGGAACGGATGAAGCACTGAAAGTACAACTGCTCAGAGTCCTTCAGGCACTGGACAGTGATAATGACCCAAGTAACGGTATCACGATTCCACAAGGTGTGATCGATACGCTCTCGCAACTCCCAACGCAAAAGAGTATTACAGAGTTTACCGAGGATTCACAGTTACTGGCGCTGGATAAAAATCTGGCTGAAGAGCTGGATGAAGATTATGACGGTCGTATCGATGTCGATGCCCAGAGAGCCGAAGTACATTTTGATAACAGTATAAGCAAATGGCAAAGCGGTATCAAATCGGATCATAATACAGGTGCTGAATCTCAAGGAAAAGGAAATGGACAGCAGGGGCAGGGTGGTGGTCTCTGGAATGGTAACGGAAATGGAAAAGGGCAGGGTACCGAGCATGGCAAAGGTACGGGAATGGATACGGATCTTTCCACCTATCCGATGGCGACACTGACGAACAATCAAAAATATGCTCTGGCATACATGTGGAACGAAGAGAAACTGGCAAAAGATATCTATCTTGCACTCAATGAGATCTATCCTACCAATCAGTTTTACAACATCGCCACCAGAAGTGAAACGAAGCATGAATCGGCTGTCGAGGAGTTGGTGCAAAGATATGACATCAACATTACCAATCTTCAGGATTATACCGTTAACTACTCCGAAGAAGAGCTTCGTGCATTGCCTGCTGGAAAATTTGGGGTTGACAAGATACAGGAACTTTATGATGCGCTCTATGCCAAAGGAGAACAGTCAAAAGTAGATGCTTTACAAGTAGGGTGTATGGTTGAAGTGACAGATGTTGAGGATTTGGATAAATTTATCACAACAGCAGAGGAAGTCAATGCGACTGATCTGGTAACAGTCTTTGAACAGCTTAGAGCCGGTAGTTATAACCACTACTGGGCATTTGACAAGGCGCTCAAAGCCGAAGGTGTTGCAGAAGGATGTGCCAGCGCAGGTGCAGAGTATGCTAAAACTGCTGAAGAGTATCCGACAAGAAATCATTAAATAATCAGGAGAGTTTTCTCCTGGTTATCTAGTCTATTTCTAAAAATTTTGAAGGAAAAAGATAACGCTGTTTTATTTTGATTCCAGGATATCCTGGGTATGTTCTAAATTAACGACATAATAGGCAATGCCTAAAGCCAATACAACTGTTGCTATTGAGAAGATATACATTGGAATTAACTCTTTGAAGTCGATAATGATAACTTTTCGCGCTATTGCCATCAAAGCCGTAGCAAGTACAAGTTTTAAAGGAATGACGTTGGAACTCAGATACAAAACGATATTTTGATAGATTTCAATGGCGATTAAAACTGCTAGAAAAGCAGCAAAAGTTTTAAAAATATCTGTTAGATTAAGCAGCATAAATGGTTCAGCTATTAAATTATTATACATTACATACAAAACATCACCTACACCCCAGAAAATGACTAATACCATTAGTATTGCTAATATTTTTATTGCAACTTTGATCAATTTATTTAAAAAAGAGATCAGAGATTCATTGTGATCTGTAGGTAGTTCATCGTGTATATTTGCCATAGTTATCTCGATATCAAGTTTTTATTTCTGTATTAGTTTAGTTAAACTAACTTAATATATTTTGAAGTTTGAAGATATATTTTTCTTATAATACTAAGAAAAAAGAAATTGCATTAATATATCTTGATATATAAAAAATATTCTGCTATACTCTCGTTGTGAAAGGAGTAAAATAATATGGATATTTTTCTCAAAACAGTCTCTGCAATCAATGACGAAACAAGGATTCGGATTTTACGTTTTATCGATCAGAACGATGAAGTATGTGTTTGTGACATAGAAAAAGCGTTTGATATGATTCAGTCGCGGATTTCACGTCATCTCAAGATTCTCAAAGATGCCGGTTTTCTGAAAGTGGATCGACGGGGCAGGTGGGCGTATTACAGTATTCGCAAGCCTCTGGATAAGTTTCGTGCAGAGATTCTCAAAGAGATAAGCTATCTGGATTTGGATATTCCACCATTTGAAGGAGCCTGTAACAATGGATAAAAAAGTATTGGTACTTTGTACCGGAAACAGTTGCCGAAGTATTATCGCCGAAGCGCTGATTAACAAAGAACTTGACGGCATACGTGCTTGGAGTTCAGGTGTCGCACCGAGCGGAAAGGTCAATCCAAATGCAAAAAAAGTACTGGAAGCGCATGGTGCATGGGATGATCGTTACCATTCAAAAAAACTCGATGAGGTGGAAGATATTGACTTCGATCTGGTTGTAACGGTATGCGATCATGCCAAAGAGAGTTGTCCTGTTTTTCCAAAGCCGGTGAAAGTGATTCATGTCGGCTTTGAAGATCCGGATGGGAAAGAATATGAGGCGTTTGAAAAAACGTATGAAGAGATCAAAACAAGACTCTTGCCAAAGATTAAAGAAGAACTGGAGACAAAATAAAAATGGAAGCTATATTGCCAAAATCCAGGGTTCTAAATATATGATACTCGCTCTCTCAATTTTTCTGGTTACTCTCGTTTTTGTTATCTGGCAGCCGAAAGGATTGCAGATAGGCACGACAGCGGTTATCGGTGCAGTAGTCGCTTATGTGCTGGGTGTGGTACACTATGAAGATCTGTGGGTGGTCTTCAACATCGTCTGGGATGCGACACTGGCGTTTATCGGGATTATTATCCTCTCGATGGTTCTGGATGAGATCGGTTTTTTTGAATGGGCTGCATTGAAGATGGCACGCCTTTCCGGTGGAAACGGTGTCAAAATGTTCGTCTATTCAATTTTACTGGGAGCGCTGGTGTCGGCACTGTTTGCCAACGATGGTGCGGCGCTGATACTTACACCGATTTTACTGGCAAAAATGCGTATCCTCAAGCTCAATGCCAAAACAATTCTGGCTTTTTTACTTGCCGGTGGCTTTATCAGCGACAGTGCGTCGATTCCTTTTGTCTTTTCCAATCTAACAAATATTGTCACTGCAGACTATTTTCATATCGGTTTTGGAACCTATTTTTCCCATATGTGGCTGCCTTTTGTGGTGAGCGTTATAGTTTCCATAGCGGTACTTTATGCACTTTTGCGAAAGGATATTCCCAAAACAGTAGATATTTCTCTGTTAAAAGCACCGGAAAGTGTGCTTAAAAGCAGACAACTTTTCTATTTCAGCTGGTTTTTTCTGGCGTTGCTGCTGGCAGGCTATTTTATTGGTGAGCAGTACGGGATTCCGGTCTCTGTCTTTGCACTGGGTGGAGGCGTGCTTTTTCTCCTGATCGCCGCAGGCTTTAAAACAGTGGAACCGGTGCATATTATCAAAAATGCACCGTGGCAGGTGGTTTGGTTCAGTCTGGGGTTGTATGTGGTCGTTTACGGACTCAAAAATGCAGGCTTGACAGATTATCTTACACAGATACTGGAAGCCTTGAATCGACAAGGTGATGTGGCAGCGGTAGTTGGAACCGGATTTATCAGCGCTATACTCAGTGCCGTCATGAACAATATGCCTTCAATTATGATTATGGATATTGCACTTCATGATATAGGCAATCAGGCGATGATCTATGCCAATATCATCGGTTGTAATCTTGGACCGAAAATGACCCCGTTTGGATCACTTGCAACATTGTTGTGGCTGCACACACTGAACCAAAAAGGTGTGACAATAGGATTTGGAGAATATTCCAAATTTGGCTTGATAGTCACACCGCCGGTTTTGCTAGCGGTGTTGTTAGTAGTGGGGTAGGAGAGGGAAGAAGAGGGGGTCTAGTTTCCCTCTCCCGGAGTACCGAAGTTATCAGCGGCAATCCAGTTGGTGCTGAGACTGTTGTCACTGCCCGGATCGATCAGTGAAAGTGTTTTGCCGTTTCCTTTGGCATCCGACCATGTTTTATCATAATGTACCTGATCTACCAAAGCACCCTGATTGTTATAGAGTTTGACAGAGTCCTCCGATTTACTCAGTCCAAAGGGGAAATCTCCAACTACCGGTGCCTGTGTATTGTATAGTTTCGTAAAGGCTGCTTTGTCTTCACAGATAACCAGATAAGTTCCCGGCTGAAGGGTAGTATTGGCGGGAATAGTATACCCTTCACTGATACTGTCATCTTTGAGTTTCCAGTTGGAAAGATCGATGGCGCTTGCATCGTTGTTATAGAGTTCCACCCAGTCACCGCTGTCATGGTTTTTATCTGATTTGTAGTTGATTTCGTTGATGACTATTTTAGGTATCGGTGCAGGT
Organism: Campylobacterales bacterium; assembly: GCA_027080605.1. Classification (GTDB taxonomy): domain Bacteria; phylum Campylobacterota; class Campylobacteria; order Campylobacterales; family QNZT01; genus QNZT01. The sequence continues at coordinate 2,133 of JALWRO010000104.1, read as the reverse complement.
TCAAAAACGGCACTAAGTGTTTTATCACTGTTTAATGTGACGTCTCTGGTTTGCTGGGTGTTACCGTCACTCCATCGAACGAAACGGTATCCGTCGTTGGGTATAGCTTTGAGGGTGACTGTGGCATTATTGAAATAATGTCCGTTATAGGTCTCTGTTAGTTTGACACCGTCGATATAGATGGTTCCGTGGGTGGCTGTAGGGATGTGCAGGGTGTTGTCGCCTGAAACATGAAACCAGTCTGCAAGGTGTTGTCTGACATAGTTACTTCTTTCTTCAAGAAAAAATCTTCTGTCTGCAATGCGTTGGTCAAAGCTTTTTTTGCCTGCAGGTTCCGGCCATCTAGTAAAATGTCTGTTTATTTCCGGTTTCACCTCATTTGCCAGTCGGTCTATTATAGGGAGTAGATGGGACGGTTTAAAAGATGTATTGAGATATGTACAGAATTTACTGATGAATCTGTTTCTAAATGCGTCATTTCCCAAAATTTTACGTTGTATTAGTGTAGACCATGCTTTATTGCGTATTTTCCCGTCAGATCCTGGTTGTGGGTTGGGATCAAGAAAAAATTCAAATATATTTTCACCGGGAGAACTAAGGGCTATATCCCAGTCAAAAGGAATCCATTGCCATTTTGGATCTTTTTCAGGTTCTCTCCAGAATTTAACATTTCTATATGTCCAGTCGCGAGAATTTACAAAACTTTCAGCGATTAAAAAATCTAAATATTGATTGACGTGCATGTGGCTTGTTACAAAATCTGTAAAACTTTGTGCATTTGGATCGTTTGAGGATTCGATAGTACTATAGAGTGTTTTATAATCAGAAATGTCACCAGCTTTGGTTTCGTATACTTGTTTTATATTGGTAATTACACCAAAATCAACTTTATCAGGATTCGCGTGATGGTTGGCAGCTAAATAATCTTCATTTTCTTTTTCTCTGATATTGAGGATACCCCAATACTCGCCATTGATGAAAATGACAGCTGGTTCATAGGACATTGTATCTACATTTAAGCCGCTTTCATGAATGATTGTGTGGGCAAGTCCGTCATTCATAGGGTTCCCATCGGTAGATTTTCTGAGCATAAAACTTTTGACTTTTTTAATAAAAGGTTTATCTCTGAAAAGTGGATAATTAACTGAGTTTGCTCCAAATTGATCCTTGATATAAACATCTAAAGATTTTTGTTTTCTGATTCTACTACCGTCGCCGTGAATTTTAATGGCAGCGTTGATTGAGAACTTCTCGTCATGATCTTTGCCTATAAGTTCAACAGAGGCGGGACGACGCCATCCTCGTTTGTCATAATTGGTGTATATAGCTATATCATTATCAGCATCAAAATACTTATTATCAATCCCAATAGAGACGACCGGCAAATGAACATTTTCATTGATCAGGAAAGTATGATTGACAGTAGAACTTAAGAACTTGCCGTTTTCAAGCGCTCTGGCTCTGATGACAGTGGTTTTACTGACAGTAATAGGATTATTGGCAGAGAAGATCTTGGACTGGAGGGTAGGGATGGAACCGTCAGTGGTGTAGTAGATAGTACCGCCATTTTCCTGAGAAAGACTTACTGTTTGTGTACCGGAATAAAAACCGCTCTCTTTGTCAAAGAGAGGTTTTTTGGATTTGAACAAAGCACTGAGAGCATTTTTGTTTTTGGTACCGGGAGTAGGGATCATGAAATAGTTTTTGTCACCAAGTTTGGTAACGGAGATATCTCTTTTTTGTTTTTTAAAAGTGATTTTGTCTATTTCATGACCGTTTCTGTCAGAAAGGATCACTGTTTCACCGTCCCCGTCCAAAGAGAAGTTGGTATGTAAACCGGTATCCTGCTTATCCGCCCAGATAAGCAGACGTTGTTTTGTACCGAGTGTGGTGGAAGGAATTCTCCATTTTTTCAGATTAGCAGGATCATCACTGAGATAATAGCCTCCTATATTTTGGGAAGAACCTGTATTGTTATAGAGTTCAATATAGTCGGAGAACTGTTTGAAGTTAGGATCGAGTTTGGTATTGCTGTTTGTTGCGAGTACTTCATTGATGACCACTTTTGCAGGTTTTTTTGATTCCGGATCAGAGATCATCTCCATGACAACTACTTTTCGTTTGGCAGTATCG
>JALWRO010000103.1 GCA_027080605.1 Campylobacterales bacterium | reverse complement strand
CGACTACGTACTCCGCTTCTTCGACCACTCCAACTTCCGCGGCTGGCCGGATAAAATCGAAACCGTCACATACCACTGGAAAAACGACAAAGAGCGTTTCATCAAAGAGGTCAAACGCAAAAAGATCGACGTGCTCATAGGCAATATTCCCGCAACTGCTTATGAGACATTCAGAGAGATCGCCAGAGAACTACCACATGTACGATTCATCCCCTCTCTCGATACACAATTTGCGAACAAATCCAAAGAGAACGTCACCCGTTTCTGCTGGAAATATGACATACCGGTTCCCAAAACCTATATCTTTTACGACAGAAAAAAAGGGTATGAATTTCTGGAAAAAACAACGTATCCGAAAATCGTCAAAAAGAGTTACGGTCCTTCCAATTACGGCGGTTACTTCGTACACAAAGTGGACTCGAAACAGGAAGCGAAAAAACTCTTCGATACCAAAAAATACCATCCTATGTATATGCAGGATTTTGTCCCTATGGAAGCAGATGTACGTGTTATGCTCATCGGTCACAAGCCGGTTTGTGCATTCTGGAGACGTCCGCCTGAAGGGGAATGGCTGACCAACACTTCCCAGGGCGGGAGTATGGACTATCAAAATGTTCCCAAAGAGTTACTCGACCTTGCCGTCAAAGTATCCAAAGCGGCAAATGCAGAGTACTGGGCATGCGACATCGCCGTGGGTAAAGACGGGAAATACCGCATTTTAGAGTGTGCTACCGCTTTTGCAGCATTTCCGTACATCCGCGACTGGATCGGGCAATATCTTATGTGGAAACTAAGCAACGGAAAATTCAGAAAACCGAACATTCCGCTCTACAACTGGGAAGAGCTCGGAAAAATCGACAGCTCACTCCTACGTACCATGCGTTATATCACTTTCGGAAAATATACACCGAGCTTCGACGGCGAATACTTCATGAAGAAGAAAAAAGCGACTGTTGAAGGCGAAAAAGAGGTATTTACACTCGACAGTCTCTACCCCATGTACAACACCGAAGAGAGAGACTATGAAGAGTGGCCGAGTGAGAAATGGAACTTCCAGGATAAATACCGCCTTAAAAATATCAAGACGATGGAAACAGAAATACCCGACAGTGACGAAGGCGCTATCAATACTGAAGATGTAGATGACGAAGCCTTTTTCGAGTATCTCTCCACTGCAGCCAAAGGCAAAGGCGTGGGCAAGAAAAAAGCGAAAAAGATGCTCAATGAAATGGGTAAAACAGAGTTGATTCAGACACTCGAAACCAATCCGAAAAAACTCAAGGAAGTTGTCAATATCAAAGACAAAGCGGTAAAACGTCTGCAAAAAGGCTGGAAAAAATTTAAACAGATTTTTCAAATATCTTAACTACTTTTACCCAAAACAGATAGTATATTTGTTTTGGGTGATTTACCCTCCTCTCACTGTTTTAAACATCTGCCCTTTTTATGTTATAATCCTCCACTATATTGAATCTATGGAGTATCATGAAGTTACAATACAAATCATATGATGAAACGATTGCTTTTTTAAAAGAGTGTGTAAAAAACTATCCAAATCTCATTACCGTTCAGTCGATCGGTAAAACATGGGAAGATCGTGATATTGTACTGGCGACACTGACTCTCGATGTCGAAAATGCAGACCTGAAACCGGCTCTTCTCTACACCGGTACCATCCACGCCAGAGAGTGGATCGGAAATGAACTGGGCGTCGCTTTCATAGAGTATATCCTCAAAAACTACCAAACCAACCCGAAAATCAAAGCGGCACTGACCAAAAACACCCTCTACATGGTACCGTGTCTCAATCCGGACGGATTCGAATATTCACGTACTCACTTTTCTTTCTGGAGAAAAAACAGACGCAACAACAAAGACGGCACCTACGGTGTCGATCTCAACAGAAACTTCAGTGTCGGTTTCACCAAAATCAAAGACACCTCTTCCAATGTTTACGGCGGTCCGGAGCCTTTTTCGGAACCTGAAACCAGAGCTATCAAAACCTTTGTCGATGCCCACCCGAACATCACAATGGCACTGGACTATCACTCTCAGGGTAACGTTTTCTTCCCGGCGCATAAATTCAATCATGAAGCAGAAATCGAAGGCACCGACCTGAATGTTCTGTGTGCCAACATGAACTTTGAAATCAAAAAAGTGACCGGCAGGGAGTACGGTATTCACCGTGGCAAGCCGCCCACCAAACTCATCAGCGGAAGCGGCAGAGAGTACTACTACTCCAAAGGTATCGTCGCAGCGGTCGTGGAAGTGGGTACACGAAACATTCCCGACTATATGCAAAATATGACCGAAAGCATTCATGAAAACATTCCCGCCCTGCTCTATGCCCTCTCAGAAGCCAAAAACTACGCCCCTTTTGCACCCAAACGGGTGGAGCATTTTCATATCGAATCTTTTGGAAGTAATCATGTCAATCTTGCATGGGAACACACACAAACTACACCCGGCACCTTTTACAAAGTCTATCGCAGTACACAGCACAAAGATGCCTGCCGCGAAAAAAACCTGATCGCAACGACAACCGAATTTTCCTTTACCGATATTGAACTGCAAAGCGGTACGGAGTATTTTTACTATATCAGGGCGGTCGATCCCATCAGCAACATCAGCTCCCCTTTTGCCCCGCAGCTGAAAGTCCAGACACTGCTCGAACGTGACGAATTTTCCAAAACTATCTTTCCCGCACCGACCGAAATCGGCTATGTCGCGGAAAAATCGATCGAGCAAAACAGGGAGCATTTCGGCAAAAACTCTATCTTTGTCGGTGTCAACCAGTCCAAAGGCATCAGTTACGGCGTCATGGCGTTTTCACTGGCAAACATCCCCGAAAACGCAATCATTCAGGAAGCATCAATTTCGCTATACCCCATGAACCGTGTCAATGTCAAAATCGAAAAATACGGCGAATGGTCAATCTCGTTTGTCGATCAGCAAAGTGTGAGTGAAGTCACCGATTTTCAGCAAATTCATGAAGCGGAGATCATCCAGACACTGGGGGAAACCATCCCTTCCGAAAAACTGACACAGGGTATCTGGAGAGAGTGGCGCTTCAACGACTATGAAAAAAAACTGCTCGAACACGAAATAAGTCATAAAAAGGTGCTTTTCCGTTTCCAGGGACCGACAAAACTTCCACTCGGACGCGACTCGCAGATGATGCAGTTTGACCTCGGATACGGACCGTTCGGCGGAGGTATCCACTACCGTCCGCATCTGGATATCAAATATACCCTGCCGCCTGTCAAGATGGAGATCATACCGACTATCCTCAGCACTATCGCAAAAGAGGAAACCATTACAGACAAACTCTCCTGCGGCTTTGACAAAGAGGGCAACAAAATCTACGGATATATGGACTTTTCACTCGAAACACTGCCCGATCCCGACACAACAGTCATCACCGATGCCTACATCGTCATACAGAATAAAAACAAACCCAAAATATCAGTCGATGTACGCTACAACATAGAGTTTATCGACACACAAAGCCACGAGTACGAAGATATCAAAAATCGTGAAAAGATCGAATTTATCGGCTATGAAGTGAGTCTTGCAGACTTGAAGAAAAAGAGCAAACACTACTTTTTGTTCGACACCCTCAGCAAACTGGAACTCGAAAAATTTCATGCAGAAAACAGACCGGCGAGTTTCATCGTCAAAGCGACAGCCGCCAGCAATACCAAAGATCATATTATCGACTGGTACGACAAACACAGCGATCATGAAGTCAAACTGGTCATCAAATATATCAAACGGCGCAAATTCCCGCCTGCACCGTGCACTGGTCTTAAAACATCACTCGAAAAAGGGATGGTCAAGCTCACCTGGGAAAACCCCAAAGACGAAGGATTCAAAGGCGCCTATGTCGTGCGTAACCGTTTTCATCCCCCCAAAAACCCCTACGACGGTGTCAAACTCTATGCAGGTTCGGATAACTACACCTACGACAACTTCGGCTCCACGAAGATAGACAAATATTATGCTGTTTTCAGCTACGATGACGTACCAAACTACAGCGAACCGGAAGTAGTGGAATACAAAGGAAAATAAGTGGCGATTTTAGCGACAAAGAAAGAGATTGAAGAGATCAAAAGGCGCTTCATAGAGAGGTACAAAGATGCACAGACAGAGTTGCACTACAAAAACCTCTATGAGCTTCTGGTAGCGGTGATGCTTTCCGCACAGTGTACCGACAAACGGGTCAATCTCATCACCCCGGCGCTTTTCGAGAAGTACCCCTCTCCCAAAGAGCTGGCGGAAGCAGATATCGACGATGTCAAAGCGTTGATCAAAACCTGCTCTTTTTTCAACAATAAAGCCGAAAACCTCATCAAAATGGCAAAAAGTGTCATGGAAAACTACGGCGGTGAAATTCCGCTGGATGAAAAAGAGTTGGTCAAACTCGCCGGCGTGGGACGCAAAACCGCACACGTTGTCATGATCGAATACACCAAAGCCAACCTGATGGCAGTCGATACACACGTTTTCCGTGTCGCACACAGACTCGGTCTCAGCGACGCGAAAACCGTCGAAAAGACCGAAGAAGATTTAGTCAAGGCATTTCATGACAACCTCTATATTTTACATCAGGCGATGGTACTTTTCGGACGCTACATCTGCACCGCCAAAAATCCCAAATGCGACACGGAGTGTTTCATGACGGATTTGTGTAAAACCAAAGAGAGTTTCAAGGCGGGATGATGCAACTGAAATTTTCCCCAAAAACCATCCTCATCGAAGCGTTGAAGCTGATTGTCATGGTCGTCATCGTCGCCAATGTCGTCAGCTATATCCGCAAACCGGAACTGGTCGACAAAAACCTGCCCGATCTGACCGTCACCCTTCTCGACGGTACAACCAAAAACCTTCATGAACTCTCCGGGAAACCGGCGATACTCTACTTCTGGGGAAGCTGGTGCCCGGTTTGTAAAATGAGCTCACCCGTCCTCAGCAACCTTTCCAAAGATCATGAAGTAATCGCCTTCGCAGTCAACAGCGGAAGCGATGAAGATATCAAACAGTTCATGAAAGAGCACGACCTCCACTTCCCCGTTGTCAATGACGCCGACGGCGCCATAGCACAAAAATTCGGCGTCGATACTTTCCCCACCACTTTTATCTACAATGACAAAGGCACCAACACCTTCACTGACATCGGATATACCTCGTCGCCGTCACTGAGATTTAAAATATGGCTTTCCCGCTTTATAAACTGATTTCTCCCACCAGCGGCGCGTGATCGCTGGGTGTCGGTGTGCGTCTGCGCCGTGTCCATAAATCGACTGTTATCTCTTCACATTGCGCCGCCACCGCATCGGTCGCCAGAATGTAGTCGATGCGCATGCCTTCATCTCTCCAGATTCCTGCGGTTCGGTAGTCCCACCACGTAAACGCTTGGGTATCTGGGTATTTCTGCCGATAACAGTCGTGTAACCCGACTTTCAGTAAAGCGCGGAGTTTCGCTTTTTCACTCTCCATAAATCCGACACTGCCTTCAAATATTTCGGGATTATAGACATCGATATCTTCCAGCGCGACGTTCATATCTCCTAAAACAATCACCTTTTCATACACTTTATGAAGTTTGGCAACATACGCCGTCAGGGCATCGTAAAAGTCCATTTTAAAGAGATGTTTCGGATCTGTTTCGTCACTCTCCCCGTGCGGAGCATAGACATTGAGTATGACCATGTTTTCGATTTCCACTTCGATCAGACGCTTTTGTCTGTCCAGTACTTCCACATCAAAAACAGTTTTGACGCGCTGGATCGGCAGTTTTGAGCAAACTGCCACACCGTTGTAACGCTTTTCCCCGTTGATCGCCGTCTCATAACCGAGTGCTTCAAACGGAGCTTTGGGAAACTGTGCATCTTCGCACTTCAGCTCCTGCATACAAAGTATGTCGACAGGATTTTTCTCCTTCAGCCAGGTCGCGATCAAATCGACACGCGAACGAATCGAATTGACATTAAATGTCGCTATTTTTACGCGGCTCATCGTTCAAAACAGACCAGCACATCGACAGGCGACTTTTCCAGAATATCCCCTGTCGCATCACCGAGCATCGTATCTTTGTCCATCGCCGCGACGACCAGCAGATCCGCCTCCGCACGCTGCGCGAACTGTACCGTATCTTCGTCAATACCGTTTTCACCGACTTCAAAACGTCCGATAAGCCCCTTCTCTTTGCAAAATGTTTCAAAAGCTTCTCTCCGCGCTTCCATCAGCTCCGTATAAAGTGTCGCATCCATCCCGACATCGTACGGTTCAAACGCGGGATCAACTGTCGTACTGACAGGCACATACTGAAAATCCTGATAGAGCGTCAGCGTCACTCCTGTAAAAACCTCTTTCAGATAGCGCAGGCACTGTTCATTGGGCACGGTATCGACCGCAACCACTGCCTGGGCGTACACATGTGAATGTGCTTTGAGTACCAGTACGGGAGTCGTTGTCTTTTCTACCAGTTTTTCGGTAATCCCTTCACTGAAATGGGTCACGATCAGAGCATCTTTTTCACGCTCCGCTTCAAGCACTGTTCTGTCCACGGTATCGCTTTCATAGACAAAAACCGCGGCATTGTCAACACCGAGTTTTTCCAATTTATGCAACACTTCATGACGTATTTTCTCCCTGTCCAGCATATCATCGCTGCGAAAAAGCGGCAACTCAAAAAGTGCCTCTTCCGCTACAAACAGTACTGTCAATCCCGCTTCATGACGTTTTGCTATCTCCACACTCTTTGCCAAAACAGCATCGCATTGGGCATAGTCGTTACAAAGTGCCAAAATTCTTTTTACCTGTTTCATCTCTCTCCTCCTCTATGGAAAAATTTTACCCGATTCAAGCGCTTCAGCCGAAAACGGAAATACGATATCGTTATCGTACAGGAGTTTACTCTCATCTTTCCCCTCATACGCTACCTGTGAGAGAAAGTGTTTCATAACATTGATACGCGCCTCTTTTTTCTCATCGGTATGTACCACGATCCACGGTGCGAAGACAAAATCGGTTTTGATGAACATCTCGTCCCGTGCCTGGGAGTAGTCATCCCACTTCTCCTGTGCTTTCTCATCCAACGGGCTGATTTTCCACTGTTTGAGGGGATCGTTGCGTCTGGCGTCGAGCCGTTTTTTCTGCTCCTCTTTGGAGATGTCAAGATAACACTTGCAAAAGATCATTTTGGAGCGTGCCAGCAGCTGCTCAAAGTA
>JALWRO010000102.1 GCA_027080605.1 Campylobacterales bacterium | reverse complement strand
CTATTGTCGGTAAAAGCGGCATTGAAAAGTATTACAACAAAGTACTCGAAGGGGAGCTGGGCAAAAAGATCCTCAAAGTGACCGCTTCCAACAAGGCGATTGAAACACTTCAGGAGAAAGAGCCGGTCAATCATGACATTACACTCACCATCGACGTCCGGCTACAAAAGTTTATTGCCAAAATCTTCGGTACACAAAGCGGCGCGCTGATTGTCATGAATGCCAAAAACGGCGAAATTCTGGCAGCCGGAAGTTACCCGACATATGATATCAACCACTTTGTACAGGGTATCAGCCAAAAAGAGTGGCAAAAGATGATCACCGACCTCGACCACCCCTTTACCAATAAATTTATCCGAGGTCTCTATCCTCCCGGCTCCTCTACCAAACCGGCGGTTGCACTCACTTTTTTGAACTCTGCGCTGATATCTCCCAAAGAGAAATTTCTCTGCAGCGGGGAGATGGAACTGGGCAGGCGTAAATTTCGCTGCTGGAACCAGTGGGGACACGGCGAAACCGATATGACCAAAGCGATTCGCGAGAGTTGCGATGTCTATTTTTACAAAGGGGGACTTCGGGTAGGAATCGACAAAATTGCAACCGATCTGAAACGCTACGGTTTTGGGAAAAAGACCGGCGTCGATCTTCCCGGAGAATTCATCGGTACCGTACCCGATCGAAACTGGAAAGTACAGAAATTCGGCGAAGCCTGGTACCGCGGCGAAACACTCAACACCGTTATCGGACAGGGAAATTTTCTTGTCACACCTATGCAGATCGCCATGTATACTGCCACCGTCGCGACAGGTAACGTCCCCCTGCCCCATTTTCTCAAGGCAATTGACGATATCAACGTCACCTTCCAGCCGACACAGGTTTTTACCGAAACAGAAAAAGCCGCATTGCCGCTTATCCGAAACGCTATGTATGAAGTGTGTAACCATAAAAAAGGTACCGCGTTCAAACACAATATTTCGGTTATTACGATGGCGGGGAAAACCGGAACGTCACAGGTTATCGGTATTCCGCAGGAAGAGAAGGAGCGTATGAGCGAAGATGAGTTAAAATATTACCAGAAGTCACACGCCTGGTTTACGACATTTGCCCCGTATGAAAATCCACAGTATGTCATCACCGCCATTATCGAGCACGGCGGACACGGCGGATCGGCGGCGGGTGAAATGGTTTCACTGGTCTACAACAAACTGGTGGAACTGGGTTACATCGACAAAAAGTATATCACCCATCCGGAACACTTCCTGCCTCCCGACAAAAACACGACAGAAGAGGATAAAAAAATTCCGGTACTGGATTAAAACTGTAAATCAAACATGACCCGGAACTGCTCCGGATCTTTGAGATCATTGTTCTGCATCCACTCCACGGTAATGGGTATTGGCAGTTTATGGAGAGCCAGTAATTCAAACGTTATACCGAGTGCATACTCATTGAAACCGAAACGACGCTTTTTACCCTGCAGGCTGAAGTAACGATACCTGCCGTATAACGCTTCTCTGCGTAAAGAGAGCGGCAGGGAGAAGTAGTAGTGACTGAAGTTGAACACTTTTTTGACGGAAAGTTCCCCTTTGAACGCCTCTTTGGCATATATCTCGTACCGAAGTGAGGGCATCACAAACCGTGACGGATCGGTAAAGGCGGCAAAAGAGGTATCGTCGATCAATATACCCCGCTCTTTTGTAGCAGCCCGGTCAGTATCGCTGTGTGCATAGTGCAGATCGGTACCGACGAAGAGTCCGTCAGCGATATTTTTACTAAGTGTATAGCGTGCTCCGTAAGAAAAATCGCCGCGGTCGGCAACACCGAAAAGCGCCGCACGGTGGTAAAAACTGGGATAAAAGCTTTCACCGAACTGCTGCACTTTGCGCCAGTCTGCTTCCAGACTTGCGGGCGATTTGGCATCTCTGTCGGAGTCAAGGTGCAGATTTGCCGAGAGATCGCCTTTGAGATAAGTCTGACGGTACCACGGATAGCGCAGATAGAAATTCCCCCCGAAACCGCGGTCATGCACTTTGGCTTCATGAGAGAGCACGCCGTAGAGATCCGCGCCGAAGCGCAGATTGTACGCGCTGTTGTCATACCCGATACCCGCAACCGTGTCATCGTCGTAGCGCGATGTGTAGATACGCATATGGTTACGCTCCAGCGGATCGCTGAACGTCGCACTCAGGCTGAAGTTCACACTCCCTTTGTCGGAGACTTCCACATTCTGGGCAAGCGCACTGTAATGAAGGTTATTCCAGGCATGGTAGTTCCTGAGCGCTGCCGGTTCCGTTGCATTGGTATCCGCCAGGTGATACTTTCCTTCGAAAAAGTAGCTGCGTTCATAGACTGAAGCCTGCTGTGGCTGCAACACTGTTTTAACAAAAGCGATCCCGTCAGAACGAATCACTTCCAGCAGAGCATGGGTATCGTCAATACGTCTGGCATCGACAACATCATCTCCCTCTGTGAGACGCTCTGTTTTGCCGTTTCGGTAGCGATAGAGTGCAGAGCCGTTTCGGGTGCCGGCAATAAACCAGACAGCGCCGCTGCCATCCACGTCCACCACTTTACCGTAATAGCCGCGGTAACGGAAAAGCGGTTTGTCATTGCAACAGAGTGTGCGTTCTTTTCCCTGCTGTCTGAAATAGTAATAGTTCCCCGCACGGTCTGAGATAACAGAAGAGTTGACTTTGCCCAGCACTTTGTCGCCGCGCATAAGTGTAAAACCGTCGTAGGAGTTTTTGGCATCGAAATAGAGTTCTTTCCCGTCGGGCAGCAGGGATTGCACCGCTTTGGACGCGGAGCCGGCAAGCAGTTTGCCGTCGCGGTCAAAAAGACCGATGGCGATGTTGTCGCGACTGATACGCCCGGAAGCGCGCGTATAATACCGATCGGATATTTTAAAGGTTTTCCCCAGGAGGAAGTCCCCTCTCTCTTTGGTAACACGCTTCGTCTCTTTCATGAAGTGTACCAGTTTCGGAGCGCTTCGGTGATCGGAGATCAGAAAAAAGATCTCCCTCTCATCACTGTTTAGCGGTACATTGGCTTTTGAAAAAGCGATCGTTTCACCCTTTGTTTCATGAAACGTTTTCGCCTCTTTTAAAAGCCATGTTTTATACTCTTTGACCAAAGTCTCAAAACTGCTGCCAAAATGTGCCCTGCAGACGGCATTGGTAAAGAAGGGGAGCCACTGGTCGGAAAATGCCAGAAAATAGTGATCCGTTTTTTCGATACCGTACTTTTGCGCCAGAAACAGTTGAAAATAACCGCCGAGTATGTAGTGGTGCGTGCCGTAGGGGAAAAAGAGGTGGTCGTTATAGAGCCGTGCGGGGGTAATCAGCCCCGCCTTTGCCTGTGTCAGCGCCAGTGCACGGAAAGCACCGCTATACAACCTGCCGCCGTTACCGTAGAGCGACTCGTTGAGGACGGCGTTACCTTCCAGCATAAACGAGGACTCCAGAAGGTTGGGCACCGGAAAAACCGGTGCAAAATAGAGAAATGTCACGGGAGTATTTTTAAAGATCATATGGCTGACGCGCGACAGCGGATTGCGTTTGGCATTGAGCTGGAAGTTGTGTGCACTTTCATGAAGCAGCAGGGTTTTTATCCAGGAGGTTGTGGCAAAGTAGTCGGGTAGCAGACTTCCGCCGACAAAATCCATCTGCATATTGAGCGGGATTTGTGTCGAAAAGGCGTTGGCAACCTGGTTTTTGGAAGAGGCAAACCCCTGATAGAGCGTATCGTCCAGACTATAGCCGAACATCTTTTCATACTGCGTTAGAACTGCACTTTCATAGCGGACAATCGCCGGCGTTTCTTTGGCATACTCTTTGGCTACAATCAAATCGATCTTTTTGCCGCCGGTGTGAAGATAGGCGTCATCCGGCTCGACATGCGCACCCCAGAGCGTACATGAAAAGAGCAGAGAAGCAAGCGCAATGCGTCGGAGGGGGAACCTATTTAAGTGCGGCAAAACTGTTTTCCAGAACCAGCATCATCATGAGCAAAAAGACAATACCGGTTGATCGGTTGTAGAGTTTGTTCGCGGTCACAAATACCAGCATCACCGTTAAAATAAGTGCGGTCATAATATCGAAAGCATTGGCACCGAAATCTACTTTGAGCGGATTGACGACCGCCGCAAGACCGATGACCATCGTAAAATTGGCGACATTGCTGCCGATGATATTGCCGATAATCATGTCTGCATTGCCCTTCTTCGCCGCCTGTACACTGACCGCCAGCTCCGGCAGGCTCGTACCCATCGCCACGAGTAACAAACCGATAATCCACTCACTCACACCGAAACTTCGGGCAATCTGTGAAGCGCTGTCCACCGCGAAATTGGCACCACCCACGACCAGTACAAATCCGACCAGCAGCAAAACGCCTGTCTTTTTCCAGTCAAACGGCTCTTTCGCCAAATCTTCATCTACCTCTTCCGCAAGTACAAACGAAGCGTTGTTGAACAAAAACATCAGATACGCCCCCATCATAGCGACATAAACTACCCCTTCAAAACGGGAGATCGTACCGTCATACCCCACCACCAGAAACACCATAATCGGGAAAAGTGCCCAGGCGCTGTCATCGGCGAACATATCCCTTTTGGGTGTCAGCTTTTTGGCGATCAAAAAAGCGACCCCCAGTACCAGTGCGATATTGAAAATATTGCTTCCGATGACATTGGAAACCGCCAGATCACTTTTGTGATGTATACTCGCCACAATCGACGCCGCCATCTCCGGCAGACTCGTCCCGAGCGCCACCACCGTCGCGCCGATGACAAAACTGGAAATATTATAGTGCAGCGCAATCTTTTCAGACTCTTCTATCACAAAATCGGCGCCGTAAATCAGTGCTGCCATTGCAACAATAAAAATAATATATTCCACTATGCATTCCTTAAAATCAAGCTGTTTGGTAAATTGAGTTTTTCGATCATCTCTTTCTCTTTGCGCCGCATCTCTCCGTCATCCGTTTCATGATCGTATCCGAGCAGATGCAGCAATCCGTGTATGAAAAGCAGTTTGAGTTCATCCTCTTCGCTGTGCCCCAGCTCCGCCGCTTTCTCTTTCACTTTATCGACACTGATCACCACCATTCCCAGCGGCATGAAGGGAACATCTTCCAAAGGAAAGCTGAGCACGTCGGTCGGCTTGTCGATACCCCGGTGCGCTTTGTTCAATGCTTGTATTTCGGTATTGTCCGTGAGTATCAACTCTATATCTTTTTGGGTCAGCAGATCACATATCGGCTCCAGCCGCGTCGGATCGTAACCGCTGTTTACCTTATCTTCAACTAATAGCATGGTACCCCTTTTTATCACCGCACAATTCTAGCAAAAAGAGGAGGAATATTTACTGATAAAGATATGATTGATCACTGTCAAGCCCACCGTACGGCGGTTTGGGTACACTATTTAGGAGGATTGTCGGACTCATGCTCAATTGGCTGTAAAATTCACTCTTTTGCCCTATTTTCAGCTCCTTTTCGTTAAATAGCTACGGTTATTCGCCTCAAACGAGCCAAAAATATGCCTAAAAGAGTAAATTTTTCGCTTCAATCAGATGAGTCCGACAACCTCCTAAAATCCATTTTTCAGGAAATATCGTGAAATATTACCTTATCCTTGCTTTTCTTGCCGTCTACATCCATGCGGCTACGGACAATACCACCTGCAAACGGTGTCACCCAAAGATTTTCAACGAATACCAAAACTCTATGCATAAAAAAGCATCGATCTACAACGACCCGGTTCATAAAGCGGTCTGGGACAAGCATCCGGCAAAAGCCAAGGGCAATTACCAATGTGCCAAATGCCACACACCCTCCGATGAAGCGCTCATCAAAAACGGCGGTCTGCCTACACCGAATCCGCAGCAACTGAAACATCCCGTCGCGTGTCAGACTTGTCACCGAATCGAAAAAATTGAAGAACATGCCAAAAGCAACAGCAATCTCTATACGACAAAACCCAAAATGTTCTTCTCTGCCGATCCCGCACGAAAAGGGCAAAAGGTACTCTTTCATGAAAGCAAAAGCTTTTTCGGGCTCTTTCGTAAAACCGTCGGTTCTCCCTATCATGACATCGACTACGGCAATGAGCTATTCTATAACGGCAATGTCTGCATGGGATGCCACGCGCATAAAGAGAACGGCAAAGGGTTTGCCGTCTGTGATTTTAAAGTCAAACAGGATGACAAAAGCAAACACAACTGTATCAGCTGCCATATGCAAAAAGTCAAGGGTTCCTATGTCACACTCAAGGAGAGCAAAACACACGCCTACCACGGTTCCAATATCGTCACCGCATCCCCTGCGATGCTGGAAAAATATGTCAAGTTTTCCATACAACAAGAGAAGGAAGGCTTTTCCGTGCGTATAGAGAACGAAGCCAACCATCCCCTTTTCCCGCATCCGCTGCGACTGGGTGTCCTGAAAGTTTCTGTGCAGCACGACGGCAAGACAATCCCGCTGAAAGAGCGCTATTTTGCACGTATTATCGGCAAAGACGGCAAGCCCTCCTCTCCGTGGCTGGCGGACAGTGTCATCAAAGATACAACCATCCAGGCACATGAAAAACGTACCGTATCCTACCAACATCCTTTACAAAAAGGAGACCATGTCATCGTAACACTCGGATACCATATCGTCAATCCAAAAATGGCAAAAAAACTGGGCATTACGGAAGAGCACTATATCCGTTTTATACCATTTAAAAAGGAGAGATTCGCTTTTTGATCACCACAGCGGCAAATATGCATAGCCGCTGTTTTGGGCGTCGATCAGACCGATCGCCGCGTTGTGCACAAAACGGACAAAAGAATAAAACGCTTTTCGCTCTAACCCTCTCTCCACCGTACCGATTTTGCAGACGAGAAATTTGACACCGTACTGTGTCGCAAGCGCAGTGACTCTTTTGCCAAGCTCTTTTTGTGCGGCAACCAGCTTTTTCTCTTTAGCATAGGGCGTGCGACGCAAATCTTTCATAAAAAATTTATAGGCGTCACCATGCACCACGACAATGACATCCAACTCTTCCAGTTTACTCTGATAGTAGGTCTTATGCGCCACAATACCGCTGAGGAGCCGTGTTTCAAAACGTTTTAAATCCCCGGTAGTCAAATCATAAACCACTTTTTTAACCACCTCCTCTTCCGAAAAAAGAGGCAGTGTGAAAAGCAGCAGCAAAGCGATTGAGAAAATTTTCTTCATGAAGCAGATTCCTTTTTCTTATATCATAGCACGATTTATCAAAAC
>JALWRO010000101.1 GCA_027080605.1 Campylobacterales bacterium | reverse complement strand
TGTCAAAAAGGCGTCTGTCAGCATCAGATCGAGTGTTATCGTTGCGAGGTTGTACTCTTTTTTGGTATAAAAGGTACCGTCCTGTACTTCATCGAAGAGCGCATCGATTTCCGCCAGATGGTAACGGCTGGTATCCAGCCCCTCACCGGGCGCTTTTTTGATGGCATTAAGCATATCAACAACGGAAAGATCCGGTTCGTTCAATCCGTTAAACCAAAAGGTTCGGTAATCTCTCTGTTCGTAAAATTTGCGCACCAGCTTTTTGGAGTGAAGGTCGGAAAGGTTGTATATGCCGTATGTCTGCCCCAGCAGCAATCCCTGCATATAACTCTGCCGTACGATATGCGATGATTGGATATCTCCCATCGAATCGACCCAGGCAGCCGGCGATGCGGTTACCGTCAAAAAAACAATAGCAATGATCTGTGAAATAGTTTTGCGCATTGAATCCAGTATCTTAGTCGTAAATTTTTATGCTATTTTAAAACAGCCAATTATTCTAATCAATTCTACGTAAATTTACGCTGAGTTTTTGTCTCCTTTTTGACATTCCGCCAAACCTACCCCTTCACGAAGACCGTCATCGATAACAATAATTTCGTCAAAACCAAAATCGGAAACGACTTGCATCAAAATCTTCACACCGGCGATAATCAAATCATCACGACCGACCCCAACCCATTTCTCACGCTCTTTTTTGTCCAGCACCAGCAACTTTTCCAGCGCTTCTTCCATTTGACGCAAATGGAGTCGATAGCCGTTGATTTTACGATGATCATAGTGCGCATAGTCCATGCCCTGCATAAATGCGGCTATGGTTGTCGGTGTTCCGGAAGAACCGACGAAGTAGTCAGGTTTTTTCTCTAATGTCCGCGCAAAGTCGGCAATCGGTTTACATGAAGTACGTATGCCCTCTTCCAGCTGTTCCAGTCCATATTTTTCTACCATCGTCACAATCCCGACCGGAAAACTGCGTGAAAAGATGCGCTCTTCTGTTTTCACCACGACTTCACTCGATCCGCCGCCAAGATCGAGTAAAATATAGCTTTTCGTATCCAATCCCAGTTTCTTCAATCGGTTTTCCACCCCCAGCCGTGTATATTCCGCCTCCTGTTTCCCGTCGATAATCTCAAAACGAATCCCCGTCTTCTCTGCAATCCGCTCCACCACTTCATGACCATTCTTCGCAAAACGCACCGCCGCCGTCGTTACTGCTTTGTACCCTCCGGAAAAATCGAAATGATTCCGACACTCCCGCACCGCATCTACCACCCGACGCACCGCACCTTCACTGATACACCCATCCGTCTCAATCCCCTCCGCCGTCTTCACAATCCGCTCAAACTCCCGCACCCGTTCACCACTCCGGCAATCAACCTCCACCACCCTAAGCGTATTTGACCCTAAATCACAAGCTATCATGATATAATTCTCCCCGAAAAAGTTTGTTTGCAATTTGCAGCAAGTACTTCATGAAGTACATTTCAATCATATAAATATTTGTATAGAAAAGAGTTTATGTAGCGTTTAAAAAAGAGGCTCAGACCGAAGGGAGGATTTGTCCTCTTTTTTAAACGCTACATAAACTCCACACGTACACAACCCAAAATAAAATAAAAGGTTAGCAAAATGTTACTTGGAGTCAATATAGACCACATCGCAGTCCTCAGAGAAGCCCGAAAAATCAACGACCCCGATCCCCTGCAAGCCATTGGCATCGCCCAACGCGCCAGCGCAGACCAAATCACCATCCACCTCAGAGA
>JALWRO010000100.1 GCA_027080605.1 Campylobacterales bacterium | reverse complement strand
TTTTAAAACTATACTGCAGGAGAACGGGATACCGTTTTCAGAGGAAAATCTCTTTATTGCGGCTTCATGCGGTGAAAAAGGTATTACATTTTTAAAAGGCGAAGCGAAAGTCAATGTCAGAAAAATAACCGATATGAAAAGTGAAAAGAGGAGCAAAGATATGGCAGGTCAATATACCGTAGTGGTCAATGGAAAAAAATATAATGTAGATGTCGTGGAAGGGCACAACGGCACTGTTTCTGTTACATCTGCTATACCTGCGCAAACAGAAGAGGCTGTCCCTGTAGCATCTGCACCTGCATCGAGCGGGGAAAAGGGAAGTATCGAGGTGTTCTCCCAGACACCAGGAAGTGTCTGGAAAATCGTTGCAGAGGCAGGGGATATTCTTAAAGAGGGTGATACTGTGATGATTCTGGAAGCTATGAAAATGGAAATCGAGATCTCTGCACCTCAGAACGGTGTGTTAAAAAGCATTGAAGTCGCTCCCGGTGATACCGTTACCGACGGGCAGCTTCTCGCAACGATGGAGTAGCGGTTAAAATGCGACATCTCTTTTTGATATTTTTCATTGTGTTGGCTCTTTTTCTGCCCGCATTTGCCGGTACGGATAACAGTGCATCCGATAATACAGGGAAAAAGGTGAATCAATCGGTAACGTATCAGCCTAAAAGTGTCACAGAGCTTTTTGCCAGTTTTTACAAAACGACGGGACTTTATGCTATTTTACATCCCCGGAAGGGGGTTAAAACTGCAGAGGGTAAAGAGATGTCACTCTTTGCACAGAGCGGCGGTCGTGTGATTATGTTTCTGATCTGTTTTGTGCTTTTGTATCTGGCAATTGCCAAAGGATTTGAACCGTTGTTATTGCTTCCCATCGCTTTTGGGGGGATTTTGGCGAATATTCCCGTCGCAAATCTGGCAGGTGAGCATGGTATGCTCGGTATTATTTACAATATGGGTATTGCCAATGAATTTTTTCCATTGCTTATTTTTATGGGCGTAGGCGCCATGACAGATTTTGGACCGCTTTTAGCAAATCCCAAAACAGCCTTTTTAGGCGGTGCTGCACAATTTGGGATTTTTGGATCGCTGGTAGGTGCAGCAGCGCTTTCAGATGCCGGTATTTTCCATTTTACGATGAAACAGGCTTCCGCAATCAGTATTATCGGTGGTGCAGACGGTCCGACTTCAATCTTTATTGCCACGAAACTCGCGCCGGAGCTTTTGGGAGCGATTGCCGTTGCCGCGTACTCTTACATGGCACTTGTACCTGTCATTCAGCCTCCTATCATGAAAGCGTTGACGACTGAGAGTGAACGAAAGATAAAAATGACAACATGCAGACGCGTTTCGAGACATGAAAAGATGATTTTCCCTCTTATTGTTCTTTTTTTGACAATTCTGATTCTGCCTGAAGCGACGCCGCTGATCGGTGCTTTCGCTTTTGGAAATTTCGCCAAAGAGAGCGGGGTGGTCAACAGACTGAGTCATACAATGCAACATGCACTGATCAACATTGTCACCATTTTTCTCGGACTGGGTGTCGGTTCCAAACTGGCATCGGATCAATTTCTGGTGGCGGAGACACTCGGTATTATGGTGATTGGACTCATCGCTTTTGGTGTGGGTACGGCAGCAGGCGTATTGATGGCGAAACTGATGAACAAATTTTCCAAAGAACCTGTCAATCCTTTGATCGGTGCGGCAGGAGTGTCTGCGGTGCCGATGTCAGCGAGGGTTGTCAGTAAAGTAGGGCAGGAGTATAAC
>JALWRO010000099.1 GCA_027080605.1 Campylobacterales bacterium | reverse complement strand
GATTTGCGGTTGTTGCCGATGAGGTACGAAAACTGGCGGAGAGAACGCAGAAAGCGACACAGGAAGTGGAGATTAACATCAGCGGTCTGAAACAAAACTCCAATACGATGATGCAGATTTCAGAGACGTTTGGTGACGAGTCTATGAAAATCATCGACGTACTGGGCGATTTCAGAGAAAATGTCAACTACCTCTATGAAAACTCTCAGCAAATTACCGCCAATACAATGAGCGTGACCGATGAGATCAATGTCTCCAACGGTAAAATAGACCATATCCTTCTGAAGCTGACAGGGTACAAAGCGGCATTGAAGGGAGAAAAAGTCGATATTATCGACGAAAACAGCTGTCGTTTCGGCAAGTGGTTCCATACGATCGAAAAGAGCCTGCTCAGTTCAGAGAAAAAAGCGGTCTCCGAAGTGCACAAAGAGCATACCAACGTGCACAGAAGTCTGAAAAACGCGATAGAACAGTTTACAAAAGAGGATCCCGAAGCGCATAAAAAAGGACTCGAGTACTTTAAAAGTGTCGAGCAGTCAAGTAAGGATGGTTTTGAAGCGTTACTGCATGCGGTACAGAAGGTACACGCTAAATAATCCAGCCCGAGCCCAGCACCTTTTCGTCGTCATAAAAGACGGCGGTTTGTCCCGGGGCGAGTCCCTGGACTTTTTGTAACAGTTCTACTTTTGCTTTTCCCTCATTTATTGTGACCCGACAGGGTGTTTTAGGACTGCGGTAACGAATCTTCACATATCCCTCAAAAACGGTATCGGGTATAAACATATTCAACTCTTTTGCTTCAAATGTCTCCGTATCAAGCGCTTCACGTAATCCGACAACGATCCGGTTTTTTGTTGCGTCGATATCGATGACATAGTGCGGTTCATGTGCCACTTTGAGGGTAAAACCGCGTCTTTGACCGATGGTATAGTGCATATAGCCCCGGTGTTTCCCGATGACATTGCCCTCCGTATCGACAACATCACCGGGAATATCGATATCGGTGTGCTCTTTGAGAATATCGAGGTAACTCTCTTCGACGAAACAGATCTCCGAACTCTCTTTCTGCTCGGCAATACTTTTAAGCACGGGAATCTCTGCTGCTATCTTTTTAACATCGCTTTTGAAACGTCCTCCGAGCGGAAAAAGTACTTTGGAGAGCGCCTCTTTTTTGACATTGCTCAGAAAATAGCTTTGGTCTTTGCTCTGATCCACGGCTTCATGAATAAATCCGTTTTTAATCTGTACATAGTGTCCGGTCGCGAGATAGTCAAACCCTTTTGCTTCGGTAAAGTCCAGCAGGGCGCCGAGCTTGATGTTGCGGTTGCAAAGTACGCACGGATTGGGGGTCAGTCCCTCTTTGTAGGTTTCGACAAAGGGCATAAAGACCGCTTCACTGAAACGCTCTCCGAGATCGAGAATATGGTGTTTGATTCCCAGATAGCCGGCAACTTTTTCGACATTGGCAATATTTTTGGCGTGGTATTCGGGGTTATCGTGTAGTTTCATGTAGACACCCTCTACATGAAATCCCTCTTGCTGTAACAGATAGGCTACGACGGTGGAGTCTACACCGCCGCTCATGGCTACTAATATTTTTTTCATAACGCAACGGTAGCAAAAAAGCGTTTAAAGACAAAACAGTCTCTTTATCGAATCTGGGAGAGTCTCTCCCTCTGAGTGCCGATTTCCGTAATCTGGATGCCGAAGTTTCCGTCGACGATGACCACTTCCCCTTTGGCGATGATTTTGTCGCCGACGAGTACAT
>JALWRO010000098.1 GCA_027080605.1 Campylobacterales bacterium | reverse complement strand
GACAAAAACAGGGTCAGGGGCAAAACAGACCAGGGAAAAAGCGTAAAGGACCGCCAAAGTTCTCCGCAAAACTGGGAAATCAGGATTGGGAAGTCAAAATCAAAGATGCAATCAAAGCCAACAAGCAGGTACGATCAGATGCATTGACCACTTACAACAATATGAAAGCGTCTAACGCTTCCGTCAAAATCACGCCGCTGGGCGGACTGGGTGAAATCGGCGGTAACTTCATGGTTATGGAGACCAATACTTCTGCGATCATTATCGATATTGGAATGAGTTTTCCAAGTGAAGATATGCACGGTGTAGATATTCTGGTACCCGATTTCGGATATATCCGCAAAATCAAAGACAAGATCGACGGTATCATCATTACCCACGCCCATGAAGATCACATCGGTGCCGTGCCGTACTTTTTCAAACAGTTTAAGTTCCCCATCTACGGAACACCGCTCCCGCTGGGAATGATATCGAACAAATTTGACGAACACGGACTCAAAAAAGATAAAAGCTATTTCAGACCGATCGAAAAGCGAAAAGTCTATAAAATCGGAGATTTTGAAGTAGAATGGATGCATGTCACCCACTCTATTATCGATGCCTCTTCTCTGGCGATCACCACCGAAGCGGGTACGATCATTCACACCGGTGACTTCAAAATCGACCATACTCCGATCGACGGTATGCCGACCGACTTGCACCGTTTCGCCCATTATGGTGAAAAAGGCGTTTTACTGCTGCTAAGTGACAGTACCAACTCATACAGAGAGGGCATCACCAAAAGTGAAAGCACTGTCGGACCGACATTTGACAGAATCTTCAGCAATGCAAAAGGGCGTGTCATCATGTCCACCTTCTCGTCCAATATCCACAGGGTCTATCAGGCGATTCAGCACGGTATCAAATACAACAGAAAAGTCTGCGTCATCGGTCGTTCAATGGAACGAAACCTCGACATTGCAATGGAACTGGGTTACGTAAACCTCGACCGCCGCATTTTCATCGATCCTCATGAAGTCAACAAATATGCAGACAAAGATGTACTGATCGTCACAACGGGAAGTCAGGGTGAAACCATGAGCGCTCTTTACAGAATGGCAACCGATGAGCACAGACATGTCAAAATCAAACCGACTGACCAGATTATCATCTCTGCCAAAGCAATTCCTGGAAATGAAGCCAGTGTATCAAGGGTTTTAAACTTCCTGATCAAAGCGGGAGCCAAAGTGGCATATCAGGATTTCAGTGAAATTCACGTCAGCGGACACGCTGCCATGGAGGAACAAAAACTGATGTTGCGTCTGGTAAAACCGAAATATTTCATGCCGGTACACGGTGAGTACAACCATATTCACAAACACTCACAAACAGGTATCGCCTGTGGTATCAATCCGAGAAATATCTATCTCATGAGCGACGGTGACCAGATCGAAGTAAGCCAGCGCGGACTCAAAAAAGTGGGTACAGTCAAAGCCGGCAAAACCTATATCGATAACCAGATGAACAAGCAAATCGAAGATGATGTTGTCATCGACAGACAAAATCTTGCCGAAGCGGGTGTTGTCATGATCGTCGCGCAAATCGACAAACAGACAAAAAAACTGATCAACAAACCGGTCGTCAGAACGTACGGTATTGTACCGGACAAACGGGACAAAGCCTTTTCCAAAGAGATCGAAGATATCCTCGACCAGTTCCTGATTAACGCGAAACCGGAACAACTCGAAGACGGCAGGGTCGTCGAAAATGCACTCAGACAAGTCGTGCGAAAAC
>JALWRO010000097.1 GCA_027080605.1 Campylobacterales bacterium | reverse complement strand
TAGTCATTGGTCCATATTCACAGTCACCTGCCGCAAAGATACCGGATCGGCTGGTCTGATAGGTTTTACCGTCTGTTTTCAACGTGTTCCAGCTGGTCAGTTCCAGTTCCCACTCTTCCGGAATATAGCCCAGGTCCGCATCCTGGGAAACCGCCGGAATCAGATAATCACATTCAATCTCGAAATCTGCACCTTCTATTTTCACCAGTTGCGCACGTCCACCGTTTGGATCCGGAACAAGTTCAAACTTATTGACTTTCAATTTTTTCAAAACATTGTCTTCGTCATAAATCTCTTCGATAGCGGAATGGAAAATAAACTCCACACCCTCTTCGACCGCTTCATGATACTCCTCGTAAGAAGTGTTTCGGATAATCGTTTTCTCATCTCTTCTGTAGAGCATAACGACCCTCTCAGCCCCTGCCCTGATGGAACAGCGTACAACGTCCATCGACGTAAAACCACCACCGACACACACGACTGTTTTACCTGTGAGATCGACCTCTTCCGCCAGATTCCATTTCACATTGAGATTGATCTGGTCGAGAAATTGAATTGCCGGCCAGTAGCCTTCCATATCCGGTCTCTCATTTTTCGCACGTACTTTCTTACTCAGTCGTGTTCCGCTCGCCAGTAATACCGCATCATACTCTTTTTCAAATTTTCGAAGCATATCCGCCGTAACAGGTGTATTGGTAAAAAATTGTACACCTTTCAGCGCTTCGATTGCCTCGATATCTTTTCGGTATGCTTCCCACGGCATACGATACTCCGGAACACCTACCGCAACTTCACCGCCTAATACAGGCAATGCTTCGAAAACATCACATGCAATCCCTTCAAGCGCCAGATAATAGGCACCGGTCAAACCAGCAGGTCCTGCACCGACAATCGCTACTTTTTTGCCGTTTAACGGTTTTTGCTCAGTCGGATAAAGGAAATCAAGACTATGCTCCGTCTCATAGTCTGCACCCAGACGCTTAAGTTCCATAATGGAGATCGCTTCATCCAGATTTTCCCTTCGACAGGCATCTTCACACGGGTGGGGACAAACACGTCCACAGGTATGCGCCAGCGGCATTGTCTGTTTGGTCGCTTTGAGACTCGCTTCAAACTGCAAATCCCGCACACCTTCGATATAGGCAGGAATATCCACATGATCGGGACAGGCATCCATACAAGGTGCTGTTACTTTTGCGATATATTGAATATCTTCGTTATCATATTCAGGAGACTTTTTTTGATTGTTGATGAGATCTATCACATCATCTTCAAAATGTTCCAAAATATCCAGCAACGGTTTGGGAACGGTTCGTCCAATTTCACACTTGCTTGTTTTCATCATCGTGTCGGAAATCTCTTTGAGATGTGCGACATCCCCTTCGGTGCCTTCGCCTCTGGCAATTTTGTCGAATAAATCGTACAAAATCCTTCCGCCCCAGCGACCGGGAGCACATCGTCCGCACGCTTCAGAGTAAATCTGATACTGTGCCGCATATTCTGTTCCCGCTTTGATCACATCTACACCGGTATCAAATACCACAAGTCCGTCCCAGCCGATAAATATTTTAGAATTTTTGTCTCCTTCATAATTGGCAGGAACTTTAAAAGATGATTCTGTCCACTCATCTTTATTGGCAATATTTCTATTGTCTATAAATTCACCGTGCCATGTTGAAAAGAGAACTTTACTCAAGATGCTTTCCTTTTGACTACCAGAGTCCAGTCAACTTCATTAAATTTAATGGAGTTCAAGAGTTCATGACCTTCGTTTTTCATCACTTCCATACTTTTCGTCACCGGAGAAAAATCCCCTACTTCAAACATAAAGATGATAATTTCACCGGGTTTGGCTTCTTTGTCCATGACTTCCACCATTCGGTCGAAAAGCTTATCTTCTTTATATTTTCTCAAATCATATCTTTCCATAAGTCTCCCCTGTTCCTATCTATCGATTTCACCAAATACGATATTTAAGTTACCGATAATCGTAACAACATCTGCCAGATAGTGTCCGGGCAAAATATGCTGCAACAAGCTTGTGTGCCAGAAGCTAGGCGCTCTGACTTTCAGTCTGTACGGATACGGATCGCCTTCCGAGCGAATAAAAAATCCAAGCTCTCCTTTTGGCGACTCTGTAGGAACATAGACTTCACCGACCGGCGGTCTCATACCCTGTGTTACCAGCACAAAGTGCTGCATCAAAGAGTAGTTCTCCGTCATAATACGTTCCTTCGGCGCAGAAATATACTGCGGTACATCCGCCATCAACTGAGGTTCAGTATCTTTATACATATGAATACACTGACGGATAATTTTCAAAGATTCACGCATTTCAGCCATATAGAGTTTGTATCTGCCGTAACTGTCGTTGGTATCGGCGACAGGAACTTTGAACTCCAGTTCGTCATATATCTCATACGGTTCCTCTTTGCGGATATCGTACGCAATCCCGCTGCCGCGCAGTGTCGGTCCGGAACATCCCCAGTCAAGTGCATCTTCCGGTGTCAGATTACCTACTTGTTCCAGACGCATTTTCCAGATTCTGTTCTGATCCAGAAGACCTTCATAGTCGGCAATATTATCCGGCATTTTGTTGATATAGTGCAGCAGCTGATTCAGCCAGCCGTCCGGAAGATCGAGAGGAACACCGCCGATTCTGACCGCCGCATGTGTTAAACGTGCACCACAGTAATCTTCCATCAGATCCATTGCAAACTCTCTCTCACGGAAGCAGTACAAAAAGACACTCATCGCACCCACATCCAGTGCGTGAGTCGCCAGCCAGAAGAGGTGTGAAATAATACGGTTCAGTTCAAGCAATATGGTACGAATCACTTTCGCACGTCTGGGAACCTCTTTTTCAATTCCCAGCAATCTCTCCACAGCAAGTGCAAAACCGTAGTTATTCGCAGTAGCCGCAATATAATCCATACGATCCGTTGTCGGCAGGAACTCGTTGTAGATCATATTTTCCGCCATCTTCTCCATACCCCGGTGCAGATATCCGATATCCGGAACCGCTTTGACCACCTGCTCGCCGTCAAGTTCGAGAATAAGACGAAGCTGTCCGTGTGCAGAAGGGTGCTGCGGTCCGAAGTTAATAATCATACGATTGTCATCTTTTTCAAAAACAAGGTTTTCATAAAAAGGTTGTAGTCTGTTTGGTGTTTGCATTATATCTACTTCCTCTCTTTTAATATTTTTTGATTTTTCTTCGTAAACCGCGTAATCAGGAATACACCGTCCTCTTCCTGGAAATCTTCATAAACTTCGTCAGGTTTGCTGACAGGTTTGGCGCCATACGGCACTTCATAACCGATTCTCGCAAAGTGTTTGGTGTCTTTCGGATCAATACGTTTGGTATCTCTGTCTTCGGGACCAACCACATCTCTGTACTCTTTGCCGAAAATTTTATCGATCTCATACCACTGTGCCGCTTCATCACCGACAAGAGGGTAAGTCTTCAGGAGAGGATGTCCTTCCCAGTCTTCAGGCATTAAAATTCTCTTCATGTACGGATGGTTGTTGACAATCACACCAAGCATATCGTACATCTCTCTTTCCGCCCAGTCTGCACTTTTATAAACATTGTAGAGTGATTCTATCGCCTGTTTCTCTTTAATGCGACATTTGACACGCATACGTTTTCTCTTTTTCATCGCCAGCAACTGGTAAAAAATCTCAAATTCACCATCCTGCGCCAGATAGTCGATTGCACTCATTTCACTCAAAAATGTATAGTCGCATTTGTCTCTCAAATGTGTCATAACCGCTACATTGTCTTTAGGATCGATAATAACAACCAGCTGATCTACTTCTATATACGCATCTTTGATTTCAAATTTGGCTTCAAGACTTTTCAGGTCTTTTGCAAAAACCTCATCACTCGCCGGATCAAATTTCGGTGTTTGCGGTCTTTGGTGAAATCTGTCGGTATGGTAAGATTTAGCCTGTACGTTTTTTCTGTTTACATATCTTCTCATTAGACCAACCTTTTTGGTTTAAGTTTCTGGAATGCGCTCTCTCTTCTGATCTTCTTCTGAAGCATCATCACCGCATACTGCAGTGTCTCAGGTCTCGGTGCACACCCGGGCAGATAAATATCTACAGGAATCACCCTGTCACATCCCTGCACCGTCGCGTAAGTATTGAACATACCGCCGGTGTTGGCACAGCTTCCCATACTGATGACCCATTTCGGCTCCGCCATTTGATCATAGAGTCTTCGGATGAATTCCGCGTGTTTTTTGGTCAGGGTTCCCGCGACCACCATCACATCTGCCTGTCTGGGAGAAGCACGGAAAATCGTACCGAACCGGTCAAAGTCATAACGGCTCGCACCTGATGCCATCATTTCGATCGCACAACACGCCAGACCATATGTCAATGCCCAAAGGGAGTTACTTCTACCCCACTGTACCAGTTTATCAACTGTCGTCAATGCGACAGGTAATCCACCTTCCTGAAGATAATTTACTTTATGTTGTGCCATTCAAGCGCTCCTTTTTTCCATGCATAAATAAAACCGATAGCTAACAATACGATGAATATAATCATCTCAACAAAGCCGAACATACCAAGTACTTTGAAGTCGATCGCCCAGGGAAACATAAAAACGATTTCCACATCAAACAAAATAAACAGAAGTGCAAAAAGATAAAACTGTGCAGAGATTTTGTTAGGCTGCTTACTGACTTCCGGTCCACACTCGTAGATAGTCAGTTTCAGCTTTTCGTTGTCAAGGCGTGCCAGTTTGCGGCTGACAAGACGTGCCAGAACAGTAGTGGCGATAAACGCACCAAAAGTCAAAACGAAAAAGATAAATGCACCGAAGTAGGGATGCATCGTGTCCATATGGCTCATGTTCGATCCTTAATGAGGTTAGTAAATATTATATTTTCCAATAATACTTTTCGATTGTAAATTTTACAATATTAACTTTAAAAAGGCTCCCTGCTTAATCTTGAAAGAAAAAAAGTAATGTTCGTTGTAACCAGTTGTAACCAATTGCAACAGTAAAGGTAAAACTTAAAATTATTTTTAAAGTTAGTAGAGAAAAAGCAAAGTGTTTACTTCCGGAAGAGGCAGAAAACACTTTTAAAATGTGTAGTTATGAAACAAATCCCATCGTCTTTGCTTCGCCGAAAGCACCTGTCAACTCCCTTTTGATGGTATCTTCGAAGTCTTTCATCGTAAAGAGCGGTTTCTCTTTGACCGCTACTGCCAGCGCACAGTTTTTGATAATCACTTCTATCTGTCCACCGCTCAATTCGTAGTGTGCCAGACGCTCTATCTCAAACCCTTCTTCATAAGGTGCGTTATTTGGTAACATTTTTTCCCACAAAAGTTTTCGCTGTGTAAATCCGGGTTTGGAAAACTCTATCTTATAATTAAATCTTCTGGAAAATGCGGGATCAATACTCTCAAGCAGATTGGTCGTGGCAATCAATACCCCTTCAAATTTCTCAATCTGTTCAAGAAAAATATTTTGCATCTGGTTGTGCATTTTGTCCGCACCGCCTCCGGGACCCGTCGTCCGTGAACTTAAAAACTGATCCGCTTCGTTCAGCAGCAGCACAGGCGATGTCTTGGTTTTTTCCGAAAGGTCTCTGTAGGTGTCGAAAATACGACGGACATTTTTTTCACTCTCCCCTACATACATTGACAAAATCTTGGAACAATCGAAACTGAGTACTTTACGCTTGAGCGACTTTGCCAGAGAATAGGCAGTCATCGTTTTCCCTGTCCCCGGAGGTCCGTAAAAAATCAATCTCGCTTCCAGTCCGCTTTTTTTATCGCGTACACCCCACTCTTTCAAACGCTTGAGCACTTTTTTATCCATCGTTTTAAGAATATTATCCAGAATCTCTCTGGTTTTGGGATGTAACACAACATCGTCAATGTCTGTTTTGGGCGTGACCAGTTCAAAAATATCCTGCTCTTTGACAAGCATATCCAGGCGAATACGTTTTTTCTTCTTTTTTTTCGCTTTATGGGGGTGAATGATTTTGTGCAGATACTCTTCAACGATATAAAAACTGCGCGTCACCCCGCCAAAAGCGGTCAGCATCT
The DNA here is from genome assembly GCA_027080605.1 of Campylobacterales bacterium. GTDB lineage: Bacteria > Campylobacterota > Campylobacteria > Campylobacterales > QNZT01 > QNZT01. Next base: position 19,570 of record JALWRO010000097.1, on the reverse strand, counting down.
CATCATAGTCGATAATCTCTTCGTCAATCAGTGTCGAATTTTCTTCCAGCAAAGAGCGGTTTTTGATCTTGTCATAATCGTTTTCACTGATAAGATTGATCAGGTTATTCATCTCCCTGAGACTGTCAAGTTCGCCCGAGTACTCCTCTTTTAAAAGCGCCAGAAAAATAATCTGCTCTTTTTCACTCAATGAAAACTCTTTAAAAAGCGTCTCCGCTGCCAGTTCCATCTTAGTCACACGAATACGATCCCGGATTCTGTTTTCCAGTTTGGTAAGACTCTTTTCAAGGCGGTCTATACTCAGTGACTTTTTCTTGTAGTTATGGCGAATGGTACTGATTTTCTGATAGATTTCGATTCTGTGAAACTGGTCACGCAGATATTCAAGATGATCCGTATAGGGTGTAGACTGTGGTAGCTCTACTTCCAGCGTACCCTCTTCCAGCAATTTCTCAAAACTTTTGCTCAACATCACCGTTGCGTTGATCAGTTCCAGATTGGAGACTTCACCCACTTTGACCTGTGCAAAAGAGCTCTGCACGATCCACCCCAGATCCAGAAGATTTTTGACAAGCGACAACTTTTCAATATAACCATACCCTTCAACTGTAAAGAGCTCATCCAGAATCAAAAAAACCGAATTCTCTTCATTGCCTTTGATATGTTTTGATGTAATATGCCGTAAAATCTCAGCCTCTTCCACTGTACATTTTAACTGATCAAAAATTTTCGTTTTTTCTATATTTTTATTTTCTAAAAAATCTATTAAATATTGCAAATAGTATCCTGTTTCATAATTTCTACAAATTTGAGACAAATTATAACACACCACGACCTCTAAAAAGATTGAACCTTTTCATGGTATTCCAAAAGAAAGGGTGAAGAGAGACTGTTTCATGAAGCTTTTATTCTTTAACAATCAATAAATGATACAATAGTCGTGAAAAATTTCACATAAAGGATCTCGACATGAGTATGGTAAGTACATTAGGGAAAATCGCTGTTGGCATCATGGTCGCCAAAGGTGTCGGCGGGTTGATGAGCAAATCCTCTGGAGGAAGCAACAACACTGGCGGCGGACTGGGTGATCTCATCGGCGGTCTGATGGGTGGAAAATCAGCCACAAACAGTACAGGCAACACACAAAGCGGCTCAATCACTGATATACTGGGAGGTCTTCTCGGCGGTGGTGCGGCAGCAGGCGGACTCGGCGGTTTACTAAACTCTCTCTCCGGAAACAGCAACCAAAGCAGTGAAAAAACAGCACAGACGGACACAGCAAACGATCCTCTGGGAAATCTTCTGAGTAAAGCATTCGGTGCCGACGAAAGTACGCCGGAACCCAGCGAAGAGGAGAAAGCGAAAATCATCCTCAAAGCGATGATTTCAGCAGCCAAAGCAGACGGAAAACTGGACGATCATGAACGAGAGCAGATTACAAAATTTGTCGGAGACGTGACACAGGAAGAGTTGGCATTTATCAAAAGTGAACTCGACGCACCGATGGATCTCGACGGTCTGATTCAAAGTGTACCTGAAAATATGGCACAGGAAGTCTACATGATGAGTTTACTGGCTATCGATCTGGATCATCAGGCTGAAGCGGAATATCTCGATAAACTTGCAAAAGGGCTAAACATCAACCCTGAAACCGCAAACGCTATTCATGAAAAACTGAACGCGCCCAAACTCTATAACAGTTAATTTCAATCGCTTTGTTCCTGCCCCCTTCGGGCAGGAAAAGCACAGCATTCCGTTAAAAAATATACTTCATCGCCAATCCGGCAACATCATCCATAATACTGCCGTCATGGTCAAAATCCAGCATTCCCATCAATCCATTGTCACTCTCTCTGCTCGGTTTCATATTCACAGGAACATCATCACTTGCAAGCCCTTTACCAAGTGCACCGATCACCAAAGGTGCGAGCATCGGCAGCAGTGATTTAATCAACGATGCATCGAAACCACTTTTCTTCGCTACCTCTGATGCCACTTCGCGGCTTACCTCTTTAGAACCGGTAATATACCCAAGTAAGTCATTTCCCTCTTCTTTCATATGAGGGTTTTGCAAATGTGTTTCAGGTTTTTCCAGCATATTGGCATATTTGCTTTCATGAAGCAGATCTTCAAGTGCAGATGAATCTACTTTCGGACTTTCGATTCTCCCCTTGACTTGTCCGAACATCGCACTTCCGACTGACTTGATTAAATCCTGTGCCTGATCAGGATTGATACCCGCCTGCTTCGCTACCTGATCCAAGAGTGAACCACCGCCTGCCTGCATCAAAATATCCATTAAACCCATTTCATAATCCTTTGTGTAAAATTGTTGCTTTGATTATACAACAAAAATCACCATGAAACAAATATATTCATGTTAAAATCTGTCTATGCAAAAAATCATATCATATTTATTTTCCGTTTTTTTGGCTTTGTTCATTTCCGGGTGCAGTGTTGAAAGCCTTTTACTCCATACACCTTTTCATGAAACAAACACCACCGCTGAACAGAACAATACCAAACAGACCACAGCCGTCCAACTCCCACGACTCTGTTTTCATCCCAACGCTACACCGCTGGAAAAGATTCTGAAAGCCAAAAAAATCAAGCCGGGTATCCCGCTCTACATACGCATTTTCAAAAAAGAGAAAATATTTGAACTCTGGGGCAAACAAGGCAAACGCTATACCCTTCTCAAAAGTTACCCGATCTGCTCCTATTCGGGGTATCTGGGACCCAAACTCCGTTCCGGCGACAAACAGGCACCCGAGGGTGTCTATGTCCTGACCCAAAAGAGTCTCAATCCACATAGCCGATACCATCTCGCACTCAACATCCAGTATCCCAACCGCTATGACCGCAACCATCACCGTACCGGCAACCTCATCATGATACACGGCAAATGCTCTTCCACAGGCTGCTTTGCGATGGGAGACAGCCAGATTGAAGAGATTTATAAGATGGTTGAAAAAGCCCTGCAGAAGCACCGCAGCTGGATCTATGTCGCCATCTACCCCTTCCGGATGACTGAGGAGAATATGCTGCAGTATGCAGACAGCTACTGGTACCCCTTCTGGGCAAATCTGAAAACAGGATATGACTATTTCGAACAAACCCATGTGCCCCCTTTTACAGGTGTCAAAGGCGCAACATATGTGTTTCAAAAACGAGGCAGTGATATCAACACTTCCGTTACTGCAATTAAAATTGATCAAAAAAATTTAACACAAAATTAACACAAGGATTCTATAATTGCACCAAAGATACCTTCATGTCATACACATACCTACTACACTTACCTCCTTTGATAAGGTATCTTTTATAAAAAGGGAGTTTTCATGAAGTCTTTTCTGATAGTCACCATACTTTTTATCACCCCTTTGCTGGCGGATAAAACCGCAATGCTCATACAAAAAGGCGCCAGAATTTCCAAAGTCATGTGCGATAAAAACAAACTCCGGTCGCTTCAGGCAACAACACCCGAAGAGGCACAGAAAAAAATTCTTTCTGAAAATATCTGCGGCAAAATCAGCCCTGCACAGCGCAAAGCAGTCGCTCTGTATATTACATCTGCCAAAAAGAAAACAACCACACAATCTTTTCATATTCCCAAAGACGCCAAATGCCCTATATGCGGCATGTTTGTCGCAAAATATCCCAAATGGGTTGCTTTCATGAAAGACAGCCAGGGGCACAAATACTATTTCGACGGCGTAAAAGATATGATGAAATACTATTTTAACCATAAGAACGAAACATTTCCAACCATAGTGGTACAGGATTTTTATACACTCAAACCCATTGAAGCGAAAAAAGCTTTTTATGTCATCGGCGCCAATATCTACGGTCCCATGGGAAGAGAATTGATCCCGTTTAAAACCCGTGAAGATGCACAAACATTCAAAACAGAGCACTACGGGAAAAAGATCATCCGTTTCAACGAGATCAAAGAAGAGTATCTTTACGAGGAGTAAACTACGAAACCTGCACCGATCTACCTCACGTTTCTGACACTGCTTGGGGTCATTTTCACAGCCATACTGGTTTACACTGCACTTCATGAAAAGAGCCCCGAAACATACCAGTCGATCAGTGCCGTTACCAAACTCCCGCCGCCGGTACTCTCCGCCCAGTTTCTGGAACCGCGTTTCAGAGTGTACCGTGACTACCGCGACCATCTCTACCCCAAAATGCAACCTGTCGATTATTTAGGATTTGTCTATGCAAAATAGTTTTCTCAACTTTCTCTTTCTGCTGGTGCACAAACACCGCTCCAAGCACATCGCCGTTTTTCTGATCGCCACCCTGCTGGTCACACTGCTCGCTTCGTTCATGTTTCTTTCAACCTCCATCAAACACGACGCACTCACAGCACTTCATGAACAACCCGACTTCACCGTCCAGAAACTCGAAGCAGGCAGAAGTGTCGATATCCCCGTTTCCCTGATCGATACCTTCAGCGACATCAAAGGGGTCAGCTACGTTGCCCCGCGTGTTTTCGGACGCTACTTCACTCCCGACACGAAACACTACTTCACCATCATCGGCGTCGATTTTTTCGATGAACAACTGGTTAAATGGATCGCCAGACTCTACAAAGATATCGACGTCAAAGCCTTTTTACAAAAAGATCAAATGATCGTCGGCAACGCCGTCATGAAGTACATGAAAGCACACTACTACGACACCTATTTCAACTTCACAACCCCCAAAGGCAAAGAGAAAAAAGTCTATATTTACAAAACCCTTCCCGAAAACAGCAACCTGATAAGTTCCGACTTTATCCTCATGGACATCAACCTCGCACGGGAAATTCTGGGAGTCGCTCCCGACAAAGCGACCGACATCATCCTCAACGTCCCCAACCCTGCCGAAAGGGACAATGTCAAATTCAAACTCCTCTCCCGGAACTACGACACACGGATTATCACCAAAAAAGAGCTGCAAAAAACGTATGAAAATCTTTTCAACTACAAAGGCGGTGTCTTCTTGCTGGGCTTTATTCTTTCGCTGATTACATTTATGCTGATCCTTTTCCAACGCTACGCCATGATCAACTCCACCGAGAAAAAAGAGATCGCCATCCTCCGTGCCGTGGGCTGGAGCATCAAAGATGTCATACGACTGAAAATCTCCGAGACACTGGTGATCGCACTTTTCGCTTTTCTCATCGGTGTCATTGTCGCTTACGTCTATGTCTTTTTTGCACAGGCACCGCTTCTGAGAGAGATCTTCCTGGGATTTGGCAATCTTGAAAACAGTGTACACTTTACACCGGTCATCGACTTTGGCATGCTCAGCTCGATGTTTCTCTTCTTTATCGTTCCCTTTGTCGCATCGGTACTGATTCCCGTCTGGAAAATCGCCATTACCGATGCCGGGGAGGCGCTGAAATGATCCAGGTCAAAAACCTTACCAAAACATTCAAACCCGGATCGGATCAGGCATTTCACGCTTTAAAAAATATCACTTTCGAAGTCAGGGAAAATGAACTGGTCATTTTACAGGGTGTCAGCGGCAGCGGAAAATCGACACTGCTTGCCATCATCGCTTCACTCATGAAACCGACCAGCGGAGAAGTGATCGTCGAAGGAAAACAGGTTGCCAAACTGCCCGACTTGCACGCTTCCCATTTTCGGGCAAAAACGATCGGCTTTATCTTTCAGGCATTTAACCTGCTGGAACACCTCAGCGTTGCAGAAAATGTCTCTGTCCCGCTCATTCCGCTGGGATACAGACAAAAAGAGATCGACCGAAAAGTCGCCAAAGCGCTGCAACTGGCAAATATCTCCCACAAAGCCAAAAGCACGGCGAAAGATCTCTCCGGCGGTGAAAAACAGCGCTGCGCGATTGCCAGGGCGCTGGTCAACAACCCCAAAGTGATCCTCTGCGACGAACCGACCGCCAACCTCGACAAAGCCAATGCTCTCGCGTTTATCGAAGTCATCAAAAAACTGAAACAGGAAGGCTATACCATCCTCATCGCCACCCATGACACCATCTTCGAAACACTTCATGAAGTGGACAAAGTCATTCACATCGAAAACGGAGAACTGCGCTAGTGGATATCTTTCTCTCCAATCAGGTACTGATCTTTCTTTTCAGCGAAACCATACTCTATATACTGGCATTTGTCGCCTTTCTGGGCGCCGTGCAGATTCTGAGAAACTGGGATTTCAACGCTACTACTACCAAACAGTACATGCTCGAAAAACGCGCTTTTCTGATCGTCACGATCATCCTTTTCACCCTGATCATGAAAATTCTACTGCTCCCCTACTTCGCCTATACCATCGACAAACTCTCCGTACTCATTCCCGGAGCCATGTGCGCCGCAGGGGTCATCTCCGCCAACGCCTACGGAAGCCCGCTGCTCTTTTTAAAAATAGTTATTCTCTTTTTCACCGGCATCTGGCTCATTATCAACAAACATGACCAGAGTGCCGTCGATTACCCCTGGTTTAAGACAAAGTTCCGTTTTTATCTCTTTATCTTCGCATTGCTAACCGCCGAATATATACTCGATATTCTCTATTTTGCACATATCTCCACCGCGGACGTCGTGCAGTGCTGCTCGGCGATTTTCGGTATCTCCGGAAACAACCCGATCCCCTTCAACCTCACCGTGCCACTGCTGCTGGTAATATTCTACCTGCTCTATCTGCTCATACTGTTGCTTAGTGTACAAAAAAATGCTGCGCTGCTGTTCGTCGTCTCTCTGCTCTTTTTATACATCGGGTACGAAAGCGTCGTGCACTTTTTCGGAACCTATATCTACCAAATCCCCACCCACAAGTGCCCCTTTTGTATGCTCCAGAAGGAGTACTACTACGTCGGTTACCTGCTCTGGGGAACGCTCTTTGCCGGAGTATTTTTCGGCATCGCCAACTTTGTTCTGAAACTGCTTATATCTCAAGAAGACCCGAAACTCTACCGGCTGGCAATGCTTTTTAACACAATTTTTGTCATACTATGCACCGGTTATGTACTGACATACTACATCCAAAACGGAGTCTGGCTATGAAAAAACTATTACCCATTCTGACAATCATTCTGATCGCTGCTGTCGCTGCGATTATCTTCATCTCCCTCTCCAAAAAAGAGGATATGGTTACTATCGCCAAAGGCAATTTTCAAAAACTGCCGCTTCCCATCAAAAAAGGACATGTCAACGACACCGAATGTCGCATGGTCATCACAGACACCACCCATGCCTGTGAAGTAATCGCACCCAACGGAAACACCTGGTTTTTCGACGATCCCGGCTGCATGATCAAGTGGCTCAAAGACAAACCGTTTCAAAAAGAGGCGGTACTCTGGGTCAAAGCAGTCGATACCGGCAAATGGATCGACGCCCGAAAAGCGTGGTACGCACAGACAGACAAAACCCCCATGCACTATGGATTCGGTGCCAGAGAGAAGAGAAAAGAGGGATACATCACCTTCGATGAGATGCGCCTCAAAATGCTGCGCGGTGAAAACCTCACCGACCCGCGTGTCCGTAAAAAACTGTTAGGATACTAAACCCATGGAAACCATCAACCTTCTAAGCATCATGACCATCGCCTTTCTCGGCTCTTTCGGTCACTGCGTCGGCATGTGCGGCGGTATTGTGCTGGCATACACCAGCACCAAAGTCGATGACAAATGGGGCAAAGCGAAACAAGCCGTCGCCCATCTCAGCTACTCTTTCGGACGTATCCTCACCTACACCATGCTCGGCGCTATTTTCGGCTATATCGGAGGGGTCGCGACATTTAACAACATCGCCAACGGAACACTCTGGATTGTCGCGGGTATTCTCATGATACTCGCCGGACTCTCGCTGATCGGAAAAGTCAGGTTCCTGACACTCATCGAACACTCCTTTTCCAAAAGCAAATGGTATCAGGAAAGTTTCCGTAAACTCCTTCACTCCCGAAGCCTGAGCAGCTTTTTTATCCTCGGCATGCTCAACGGACTGCTTCCGTGCGGATTTGTCTACTTTTTCGCCATCACCGCCGCCAGTACGGGAAGTCCTTTGTGGGGTGCGGTGGTTATGTTTATCTTCGGTATCAGCACCATCCCCGCCCTCTTCTCCCTCGGCTTTTTCGTCGGACTTTTCAAACAGACCTCACTGCGCAACACCATGATCAAACTGGCAGCTATTCTGGTCATCGCTTACGGCGTTTTTACCATCTACCACGGATACAAATATATCGCCGATCCAAACCGAACCCTTTTACAGTGCCATGAAGGTTAGCCATATACACTAAACTTTAGTGATTATAGATAGTTCATTATTATTAAGCCTAAAATAAGCAAGTTGGTATTATAATTACGCTTATTAAACACGAAGGAGTTGAATATGGCAAACAAAACACAAGAAGAGCTAACTGCGATCATCGCGGAAAACAAACAAAAACCCGAGTTGGGAAATATTGACCTGCATAAAACAAGAGAGCTTATTATGGATGTAGGTGCAACTGTACTGGATGTCCGCCCTCCTGCAAAAGTATCCGGTGAGAACGCACAGGAAGCAGATATACCAAACGCCATCTACGCCCCCTATCCGGAATTTGCAGACTATCTGGATGAATTACCTTCAGACCATACCACACCGATCGTCGTCGGATGTCTGAAAGGATGGTTCGCAAACCGTGTTATGGGCTATCTCGAAATGATGGGATACACCAACGTCTACGCGATGGGCTTTAACATCGCAGAACTGGTCGAAGTACACAAAGAGCACACTGCAAAGTAACCTCTGTCAAATATTATACAGGTATCAAAACGGTACCTGTATAATCACGTAACCACTACACAAACACTGCACAAAGCTCCGGTATAATTACAATATCTTATACTAAGGAGCAAAGTTATGAAAAATATATTCATAAGTCTACTGTTCGCTTTCGCCTTCCTTTCACTACAGGGATGTGCAGAAAAAACACCCACCCAGGCAAAAACAGCGACACACAACGAAGCCGGCATGGGCGTGGGTAAATGCGGTACAGGCATGCAGGGAAAATGCAGCGTAGGCAAGTGCGGCACCAGCCTGAAACACGGCGGAATCAAATGCGGCACCGGAAAATGCGGAAGTGCAGAAGCAGCCAGAGGGCAATAAGTTTTAGCAGGGTAGTTTATACCCTGCTCTATCCAAAGTACACCAACTCCGATCCCTAACTCTCATCATCTCTTTAGCAAACTTCACACAGAACCAATAGGCAATCCGGAATCCCGAAGAAACTGTACCAGTTCCTTTTCGTGCGTTTTGATCTTTTCTACCGATTCATGACCTGCACCTTCTACTGTCAACAATCTGACATTAGAGCGTCTGCACCTCTTCATGATAATCAATGCATCTTCCACAGGTACCGTCCGGTCCGCTTTTCCATGAACCAGCAAAACCGGGCATTTGATATGGCAGATAGTATTGACAGGTGCAAATGCCTCGTAACGGTATCCTATCACCCACTCGACATAGCGAATGACAAAAGGTACCAAAAAACCGGGAACGTGTGCCCTCTTCAAAAAGCGCTGCATCATCCATTTGGGATGGGCAAAAGCAGAAACACTGATCACCGCGTCAATATCACTCCGTCTGGAAGCCGCAAACAATACTGCACCGCCACCGACCGAGTGCCCCAGCAGCGCTATCTTACGGCAATATTCAGGATAAGTCCGCTTTAGCCATTCAATTGCCTGTTCCATATCCTCGGCAAATCGGGGAAGAGATGAAAAGGTATCTTTGTCACTGCGACCATGGCTGCGTGCATCTACCAGCAGTACATTCATGCCCGCCCGATGAAAAGGAAGTGCCATAGGCAACATCTGCTCTGCATTGCCACCCCAGCCATGCAGAATCACCAGAGTGGCAGTGGCACCCGGAACCGGAAGCAACCAGCCAAATAGCCGTTTATGTGAAACGGTAGGAATAGAAACACTCTGAAATGCCAACCCTATTCTCCCTGGATCTGTTTTCTCCGGATTTGCAGGCACCCGAAAACCGAGATGGATCATGGTCAGTAAAAGCAGCAAAATCGTTGCGAAAAACAAGAGGATGACGACAAGGTACCACATGGCTATTTTATCAATACGGTTTTACGGCGCTTTTTGGCATAGTTTCTCTCCATTGTCAAAAGAGAATTCTCTCCACCAGAATTTTGAAATAGTCCCTGGACCAAAAATCAAGTCTGCTTTTCTCTTTAATAAATACCTGCACCTCATTTTTAGCTTGATCGATATCCAAATTTTCTATCTTACTTTCAAGCAGTTCTTTGACAATATCTCCGGTCAACGCATCCCCTCGGTCAAAGTCGCCACTCTCTACCATCCGCTCTTTGAGATGCTCCAAATTGACTTTTACACCTCTTTTGACGTACCACTCAAAGTCGTACCAATCACGCCCTTTGACTCTGTTCTTCCAGCTTCTGAACATAAGCGCATGGAGTTTACCTGCATAAAGATTGGGAAGTGTCATCGCGACAACATTAAACGTCGTCGGCAACAGTAGTGTATACGGAGCAGTCTGAAAGCCAAGCGGAGGATTGGTATCGATTTCAAACTTGATTTTTAATCTTTTCCCGTGATGGATACCATCAAGCATATCTGAAAGCTCCTCTGCCTCTATATCCAAAGTATGGATTGAAGTATCGTTTTTCAAAAATGCCGACTCTATCGCACTTTTATTTGTTTTGGACTTTTTGCGAAGTGTAACGTTGATACCAAGTGCTTCAAACTCCTCTATCACCGCCGGGAAATAATCCTCTATGTCAAATTCCAAATCTTTTTGCAGTAATGAGAAGTCAAGATCCTCCGAAAATCTGTCCAGTCCGTGAATAATCCGTAAAGCCGTTCCTCCGTAAAAAGCGGCTTTTTGAAAAAAACCACTGCGATACAATCCTAAAAGCGCAATCTCCTGATAAATCTCTTTGAGTGCATTAATCAACTCATCTTCACTTTTTATCTCATATTTTGACAGCATCTGTTCGACTATATTCATCGACACATCTCCTCCAGCACCCTGTATAAAAACGCCACTCTTTTCGAATTGGAAAGTTCGGCATATCTCTGCACGATTTCCAGGTCAAAATCGGTCAGTTCATCCATGTCGATCCGAAGATCTTCTTCCAGAAATATTTTCATCGCTTTTTTAGAACCGATTTTTACACCTTTTGCCGCAAAAACCATATCACAGAGTGCTTTTTCACGGGACGCGATCATGAAATTTCCCTGTCCGGACGAAGCGATCTGCACCCCCAAACCGAACAAGACCTTGTCGATATGCCGATAGCTAAAAATACCATAAGATGTCTCAAACGACTTGGCTCTTTTCGTTGTCGCAGAAGTCACCTCGTCCACTCTTTCAGGTATCAATCCATGGTAATATAATGCATACTCATAAGAAACATAAGAGGGACCAAGCAGGTTGTTGGCGATGATCTCTTTTGAGACAAGCGTTTTGATATAAGGAGAATGGTAGAGATACACCCCTCTTTTCAGCGATGTCAAAAGCCCTTTTTGTTTCATGTACTTGATTTTGTCATTGATATATTTATAGCCGCTTTCATAAAGCAAACTTCTGAGAGTAGCATGATCTACAAGAGGAATCTTTTGCAAAGACTTTTCTAACACCTCGTTCAAAACATATCCTTTTTACATAGATAATGGAAATTTTTTCTATTATCTATGCATTATAGCATAATTTTTTGGATTATATTTGGGACAGACCTCCACTCTTTAGCCAGGACATTGTTATGAGTAAATTTTCTATTCACGATTTACTTTTTTTTACTATGGATTCAAGCGCTTTGATGTTCTCTATCGCGCCCTCTTCTTCTCTTTGGATTTTTCTTCGTTCACTGTATTTTTCAATACTCTTCTATCTTCCATGCTCCAGCTCGTAAGTCCCATATTTGGAGAAGAGGCATCTGCTCTCTTTGCTACGAGTTCATCGGTAATCATGTGCAGTTCATTTTGGATTTTTTAAAAAAATCGTGTCGTTTCTCTCCATTTCTCGACCAACTTTATGTTGAACTGTTCGGAATTTCCGAACAGTTGCATCCGGCAACAACTCAGCTACTGAACTACCGCTACCCCCAACACCTTTTTCATCAGTGTATCAAAGCTATCAACAACATCATACTTAACTTCATCGGAAGCTATTTTGTCAAAAAACTTTCTTGCACACTCTATTTTGATCTCTTCTATCTTTCTGAGCTGCATCGTTGACAGAGAGCCTTTGGTTTCTGCAACAAAATAGATATGTTTCACTCTTCCCTCTTCAAAAGCAACCGCCCAGTCGGGATTGTATTCTCCTACCGGGGTGGGGATAAAGAAATTCGACGGCAGTTTGGCATATACGACAACTTCTGAAGCGACATCAAGCTGCCTGGCAAACTCGGTTTCGCCTTTGGAATCTGTCACGACATAATCATAAACATGCTTGTTCACTTCATGAAGGCGTGTGATATCATAAGTTTTGGAATCAACCGTAAAGATATCTTCCAGTGTGTGTGCCTGCTCTGTTGGGTCATATTTCAGGTGTTCAATCACTGTTGTCGCTTTTTGTTCATTGATAAGTCGCGCACTGTTGCGTATGAACTCTTCAGGGTTCTTTTTATATTTTTCAAATGTCCCGTCACCGATTTTTTTGAGTATCTCTCCAATCGTACGGCGCGTCAGTTTCGTTTCACTTGCCAGTTTACCGATAAGATCATACTGCACACTATAGTGCCCTGCATAATCACCTTTGACCATACCGCTCTCTTTTACCCGAAACGCCTCACCGTCTTTAAGATCGTCATCACTGACATCACCGTCCATCTCACCCTCGACAACCTGATACTGCAGTTCACGTACCTTCAGCTCTTTGTTCAAAGCGTTGGCTGCATTGTCGATCAACTCGTTTGAATCAAAGTGCACCGTATAAACTGCCTTTTGATTGATTTTGTTCCAAAGCTCCAAAAACTCTTTTTTCCTGATATTGTCGTTGAGAGGATTCGACTTTTGTCTATATTCGTTTGCAAATGTCGGCAGCATCACATCGCTGTAAACGCTGTCTATCAGCATAAAAACGCCTGCAGCTATCGGTTGCAACTCGTCAGGGAGAGGAGCCAAAGTCTCTTCTTTTTTTGCATCATGATATTTATCTGTAATCTTTTGATCATAATCAACATAACCATTTTGGATCAGATAAAACTCGATTATTTTTGCCTGTCTCTCATCGATCACAACCTTTTGACCATCTTCCACCTCAACGACTTTACCGACAAAATATTTCTCATCTGCCTTTTTAGGTCTGTCGGAGAGTGTTTCGGAAATCTCTTTTTGCAATCCCGTGACAAAGTCTTTATAACTTTCATTGGCAACAACAGTCAGAACATTGACATCATGCACAATACGCGGATCATCCGTACGCTCACCCTTTTGGTTGACAGAGATACGCATTCCCCGTCCCACTTCCTGCCGTCTGGCGATGGTATTGTCACTGTGTTTCAGCGTACAGATCACAAAGATATTTGGATTGTCCCACCCCTCTCTCAACGCTGAGTGTGAAAAGATGAAACGGGTCGGCTCCGCAAAAGAGAGCAGACGCTGCTTGTCTTTCAAGATCAGATCATACGCATTGACATCGTCACTGAGCCCGGCATTCTCTCCTCTCGCCTTGACTTTTGGATCAGTCAATCTTCCCTTTTTATCGACTGAAAAGTAACCGTTGTGTGTCTTTTCGACATCGATATTGTAGAGATATTCACGATACTCCGGTTCAAGCAGTGTACCGAGATCGCGAATCGCTTCTCGATACTCCTCTTCAAAGACTTTGGCATACTCCCCTTTTTCCGTTCCTTCTTCGGTATAGAGACGATACTTTGCCACCTCATCGATAAAGAAAAGGCTCAGCACTTTGACGCCTCTGGCAAAAAGTTCCTGTTCCTTTTGCAGATGTGATTTGATCGCTTCACGAATCTGAATACGCCGCAACATACGCTCGTCTACATTGCCCGTCGCTTCACCCGCATGTAACACTTCACCGTTGGTAAAACTTATGCTGTTTTCGATTGCATTGATCTCTGAAACGGTAAAGCCCTTGTACTGCTCCAGTTCATTGGAAAGTTCATAAAGGTTATCACCTTTCTCAATACGCCTGAGCACCCGTTTGATACCGCTTTTTTGCCTGACCTCCATCTCAAGTCTGGCAACGGGGTCTCTTCCTTTTGCAACCTCTATCGACTGCAGATAGAGGTAGGCGTTGGTACCGCTGAGTCCTTTGACGGTGATCCCTTTGACAGAGATTTTTTTGACAAGTTTCTGGTTGTAGGCATCGAGTGCATCGAGTCTGTAAACACGGTTGTGCTGTTTTTTGTGGGTAGCTGAATAGCGCAAAATCATCAGCGGATTGAACTCTTTGAGTTTCTCTACCGTCTTTTTCCCCTCCATCTTCTGCGGCTCATCCATGATGAGAACAGGACGGTTTGCCTTGATCATATCGATCGGTCTTCTCGACTCAAACTCATCCAGTTCCATAAAAATACGACGCGCATCCTTTCCGGTCACGTTAAATGCCTGCACGTTGATGATCATGACATTGATACCGCCGTCGACGGAGAAGCTTTTGATATTCTGCGGTGATTTTGAGTCGTAGATAAACCACTTTGCCTGCAAACTATACTCTTCCAAAAAGTGCTCTTTGGTCAATTCAAACGACTGCGCGACCCCTTCACGAATAGCGATGCTCGGCACCACGATGATAAATTTGCTCCAGCCATAGTGCTGATAGAGCTCAAAAATCGTCTTGGTATAGACATAGGTCTTTCCTGTTCCCGTCTCCATCTCTACATCGAGATTGACAGGAGATACAGGCGTTTTCACAAGCTTGCTATCTACAGGCAGATTCTGATTTCGTTGCACTTCACGGATATTTTGCAGCAATTCACTTTCACTGATAACAAGCTCATGATTTCTAAAACCTGCTTCCTCCACCTCAAATTGCATCTGTCCTTTGGCGGCGTTTCTCTTTCCGGGATCGACACGGTACTGGACCCCCTCTTTTCGGGGCTGTCCTCTAAAGCACTTTATGATCGCATCGACTGCTTTTTGCTGATATGGTTGATGTTTAAAGCGGATTTTCATAATAATTTCCTGTATTTTTAAATTAAAATATTCAATTAATAATCACATCAAGATTAAGCAATAATTTAGTATTTTACTGGTATAATCATGTTGTCACAAACGCCGGATCCTCTGGTAAGGGACTTCTGTTACCTTGCTATGTCCGGCTTTTTTTATTTATTAATACCCATTCCTCTCAATATAAATTGCTTTACTTGATCAAATTTCTCTTTTTCTTCTTTTCCAAATCTTAAATTGAATCCATTAGAATCCAGTGCGATAAACCTGTCATTTTGATATTCTGTAAATAGTGGCTCTATCTCTTGTTGGTAAAACACTTCGAAATTCTCATACATATCTATTCTGCCAAGCATAAAGTAAAAATAGAGATAAACATCTGCAAAAGAGTGAGGTTCTATCGAGTTTCGTAAGTACCGATAGTTTCCAAATGCACGCACACTTCGATAACCACGATTAAAAAGCCTTTCACGGTGTGCAGCACGATTTCTAATTTCATTCAAGCGCTCAAGATAATGCCCAAATCGATTTGGATTGACATCTAACTCTCTGGCAATTCCACGAAGCAAATCATATCTACCGATTTTTATACTTTTGATAAAAGCTATTAGCATACCCAGGGTAGCACTTTCCACCAGATAATGGAATGGAGGATAATTAACTTCTTCCTTTATTTCTATGAGCGTAGTTTCAGAGAGGTAGACTGTTCTGTTCTCTTCAAATATATATTTATGTTTGTAGTAGAGACAATAGTGTTGGTAACACTCTTCCTCTTCACCATCTCGCATTCTTCGATCTCTCCAGTTATCCAAGGTCGGCTGATTGATCTGAAAATTAGAAAATTTATGATTCTCTTGCATCAAATAAAAGAAAGGATTTTGTGTCCACTTGTAACAAAGTTCCACCACACGTGTTTTTAGTAATGCCTCTATGGAAGAGGTAAACTCCATTACATGTCTGGTCAAGAACTTATCGAAATAATAAAGCGTCAATACTTCATCAATAGAATGTCTATCCAGTTCGCCTCTAAAGGCATACAGATATCCTTTAAAGCGAAAAATACCGATAGTATGCAATATTTTTTTAATATTGTCGTCATCAAGACAACTACTTTTTTGTACACCTGAAACATATATCTCGTCCAAAAAAGTATCGGTATCTTTAGGCGTATGCTTGTATAGACACATAACTATATCACCTTCAAGTCCGTACCCGGTGAAAGTTGTTTATATATTTGCCTGGTATCAACCGTCCACGCTGATCAAAAAGATGTTTAATACCTGGTTTCATTTTTGCTTTCCTTATGACATATTTTAACCAAAAGAGTGTTTTTTTGATATATTTGTACCATATGTTAAAAAATCCCGATTCTTTTAACATATGACGATTTTGTGTATCGTCAGTGATACACAAAAACATTTTTGTATCGTAAAATAAAAAATACGATACACAAAACCTCTTTTGAATCCCTCGCGATACACAAATCAAAGCGTATCCCGCCTGTCCGCAATGTTTAAAAGCACATCAAAACCATAGACGGTCGGGCGTCTTCCTCGTCCCTCCTGATGTACTTGCAATATCTCATGTTCGCGCAACTGTCGTAACAGTCCCAACGCTGTCGGCTTATGAATCCCTGTACGGTCGATGAAATCACTGGTGCTAAAAATAGGACGGTCAAAAATAGCGTCAATAAGCTGGATGGTATATTGCGAATGGGTGATATTCTGCACACGTTCTTTCATCTCGTCATACAGCGACATGATCTCTTTAACCTTTCTGGCATTGGTACGAGCCTGAATGCTAATAGCATTAAGGAAAAAAGCCACCCATTCATCCCAGTTTCCGTCACGAGATATCCCACGCAATCGTTCGTAATACTCATCTCTGTGATATTCCAGATAGGAACTCAGATAAAACATAGGGTATTCCAACTTTCTTTTGTAATAAAGAAAAAGTGGAATCAAAATGCGCCCGATTCGCCCGTTACCGTCTTTAAACGGATGGATCAGCTCAAACTGTGCATGCATAACCGCACACTGAACCAACACATCGATATCTTCACCGTTGACATATTTCTCCCATGCCTCCAGATCGTCCATCATTCTCATCGGATCGGGTGGTATATATGTGGCATTTTCCATAGAACACCCCTGCGGTCCAATCCAGTTCTGATCTTTGCGAAACTCACCGGGAGATTTATTGTACCCGCGCACACTTTGCAACAAAATCTTATGCAGTTGCCGCACAAACGAGAGAGTAAAAGGCGCATCTTTCAGATACTCAGATGCAGCCACCAATGCCCTGCGATAATTGAGAATCTCCTGGATATCTTTCTCTTTTTCCCCTCCTTTCAATAGACCTGCTTCATGTTCAAGCACTTCATCTACCGTTGCCTGTGTCCCTTCGATACGCGATGAGAGTACCGCCTCTTCGTTGGTTAGCGGAGATAGAAGAATCTGAGGGTTGACAATACCCCCAAGCAAACCGTCATAACGTGCCAGTTCCGTATTGGCTTCTGTTGCCAGAGGAAAAAGTCTTTTGAGATCCAAATTTTCTATCGGCAATGCATCTGGTAAATACGGTTTCATCATATCACCCTCAAGTCCGTACCCGGTGAAAGTTGTTTAAATATCTGCTCGGCATTGATCTTGGTTTCGTCATCTTTGAAGCCGCTCTCTTTGAAGACCACGCGCAGTGCCTCTCTGCCGGCAAGGGCTTTGATGAAGTCGATGTCGAGATCGTCATCGAAGCAGGCGGTGAGGTCGTCGTGTCCTACGAAGAAGACGGTTTTTCCCATGATCTCTTCACGGCGAATCGGCAGGGTCAGATCCACACCCCAGTCCACCAGCACGCCAAAGAGCAGGTCTTCGGGGGTTCTGTCCTCTTTGATATGGTCGATGGTACTGAAAAGACTCTCTTTGTCGAGGGCATCCGGTGTGAAATAGACATCTCTCATGTTGGAGCTGTCGATTTTGAGGACACGAAAACCGGTATCGAGAGAGGATTTGATCTCATGAAGTCTCTTTTTCTCGTTTTCATCTTTTTCATTTTTGATTTTCGCCTCTAAATCTTCCAGTATCTTTTTCCCGGCACGGCGGATGCGCTCTTTGCCTATCTCGGCGATGGTTTTGTAAGCTTCACTCTTTTCATCGGTCTCTTCGGGAAGTTGCACCATGATAAATTTGCGATTACCGCCGTCTTCGGCGTTGAGTTGCATCACGGCGTGGGCGGTGGTAGCGGAACCGGAGTAAAAATCGAGGATGACATCATTATTGCTCCGACTAAAGAATGTGGCACCTAACACTAATTCTTTAATTAAAGAAACTGGTTTGGGGAAATCAAAATACTTATCTAAGTTTAGTTGTTTCAGATCTTGGACACCATTTTTATTTAAATGTTTTAATATGCTATAAAATTTTGAGCCGTCTTTATCCAATTCTCTTAATCTTCCAACAATATGTGAATTTCCTTTTTTTATTAACTTATATATTCCTTTCTTCAATCCTTCATCTATTTCTTGTTTCTTTTTTAAACCTTTAACTTTTTCCAGTTCTTCATATGTGCAAGTTCCATATTTCCCAAATTCTTTCCTAAGCCAATCTTCTTCTATCCAATATTTTTTACCATCTTTTTCTATTATTTCCCCTCTAACGTCCTTTGGTCTATATATTCCTTGGAAAGTTTTACTATTTTTAGTGTAAGCCAACAAATAATCATGGCCTTTAATTACCTTTTTAGCCAAACCTCCACCTTCAGCTCTTATTACAACCAGACTAGAAAAAAAATTCTCCTCCCCAAACACCTCATCACAAATCTTCCTAAGATTGTGCACCTCATTATCATCAATAGAGATAAATATTACCCCGTCATCCCGCAGCAGATTCCTCGCAAGCCTGAGTCTCGGGTACATCATACTCAACCAGTCAGAGTGAAACCGCCAGTTGCTTTCCAGGTTGGCAACGAGTCTGCCACCCTTTTCATCAATCTGCCCGCTCTCCTGAAGCTCTTCCTCTTTGCTTCGGGTGAAGTTGTCTTTGTAGACAAAATCTTTACCGGTATTGTAAGGCGGATCGATGTAGATCATCTTGACGGCACCCAGGTAACTCTCCTGCAGCAGTTTAAGCGCTTCGAGGTTGTCGCCTTCGATGTAGAGATTTTTGGTTGTATCAAAATTCTCACTCTCCTTTACGGCAGGTCGGAGTGTTTTGGTGATGGGTGTATTGGCGGCGACCAGAGAAGCCCGCTTGCCCGGCCAGTCGAGACGATAGCGCTCTTTAGGTCCCTCGACGATGTTATCGGAAAGCTCCTGCCTGAGCAGATCAAAATCGATCGCCTTTTTAAGTTTGCCGGTTTCGTCCTCCATTTCCGTGACGCAGTGCGGAAACATCTTTGCGATGTTGTCGATGTACTCGTCGGTAAAATCTATAGTCTGCTGGTCAAGTCTTTTCACGCGTTG
>JALWRO010000096.1 GCA_027080605.1 Campylobacterales bacterium | reverse complement strand
CACCATGCCAAATGTGCGGTCAATACACTCCTGCAAAACGGGGTTATTCCCATCATTAACGAAAACGATGTGACCGCGACTGAAGAGCTGGTTTTCGGAGACAATGATCAACTCTCTGCGCATGTCGCCTACTATTTCGATGCCGATATGCTGGTGATCCTCTCCGATATCGACGGCTATTACGACAGCGATCCGCATGTCAACACCGAAGCGAAGCGTTACGACAAAGTCTCTGAAATCAATGACGAATCGCTCGAAATCCCCTGTAATCCAAATCATCAATTTGCGACAGGCGGTATCGCTACCAAACTCAAAGCGGCAAAATTTTTGCTTGAACGTGACAGAGAGATGTTTATGACAAGTGGTTTCGATCTCCAGGATGCCCGTAACTTTTTACTGGAGCGCAGACAGATAGGCGGTACACACTTTACGAAGGATGTTTCATGAAGATTGTTTTTATGGGAACACCCTCCTATGCGACGGAGATTTTGAAGAAGTTGCTTCATGAAGAGGCGTTTGACGTGGTGTCGCTGATTACCCAGCCGGACAAACCGGTCGGGCGCAAGCAGGTACTGACACCGCCCGATACGAAAAAGTATTGCCTGGAAAACGGGGTGGATATCGATATTTTTCAGCCCAAAACACTGCGGGATGCGGAGAGCATCGACTATATCAAATCGCACCATCCTGACTTTATCGTCGTGGCGGCGTTTGGGCAGATATTGCCCGAAGCGGTGCTGGAGATTGCGCCCTGTATCAACCTGCATGCGTCTCTGCTGCCCAAATACCGGGGCGCTTCTCCGATACAGGCAGCAATACTGGCACAGGAGAAGTTCAGCGGTGTGACATCGATGCTGATGGATGTGGGACTCGATACCGGCGATATGCTCGGTTTTGCCGTGACGGAGATTGCCGGTATGGATGCGGTGGCGCTTTTTGAAAAACTCTCGCTGATGGCGGCAGATCTCTGTGTCGATACACTGAAAAATTTTCAGCAGATCAAACCGCTGAAACAGTACGGGTGCGAGAGCAGTTATGCGAAAAAGATTACCAAAGCGGACGGGCTGGTCGATTGTGAAGATGCACAAACAGTGTATGCCAGATATCTCGCTTTCATCTTCTGGCCGGGTATCTATCTGGAAAGTGGACTGAAACTGAAAAAGATTGCACTTCATGAAGACGATACACGTCATGAAACGGGGGAGAGTCTGGAGGTCGGTGAGGATCATATCGTTGTCGGCTGCAAACGGGGGGCGCTGAAAGTGTTCCGTGTTCAGCCTCCTTCCAAAAAAGAGATGGGTATCATCGACTATATTCGCGGGAAAAGGCTTGGTGTTGGAGATTGTCTGGCTTGATGAAATTGCATCGACACATTTGTATCTGACCGAAGCGATCAGATCCGGGAAGATCAAA
This sequence comes from Campylobacterales bacterium, assembly GCA_027080605.1. GTDB lineage: Bacteria > Campylobacterota > Campylobacteria > Campylobacterales > QNZT01 > QNZT01. The sequence continues at coordinate 365 of JALWRO010000096.1, read as the reverse complement.
CCGCCCTGTGCGGTGAGTGCGGAGCGTCAGACCGGAGGCATCGGCAGTCGCGGCAATGTATGGGAGGGGATGGACGGCAACCTCTTTCTCTCCTTTTGTATGCACAGCAAAGATCTGCCTGACGATCTTCCGAGACAGTCGATGTCGATCTACTTCCCCTATCTCATGAAAGAGACGCTGGCGGAACTGGGTTCTGAAGTGTGGCTGAAATGGCCAAACGATTTTTACCTTCATGATAAAAAAGCGGGTGGAACGATCACTGCGGTGCTTCATGAAGATATTGTTGTCTGTTCCTTAGGTCTGAATCTTGTCAAATCACCGCTCCAATATGCAACTATCGATATAATAGTGGATAAAAAAGTCTT
>JALWRO010000095.1 GCA_027080605.1 Campylobacterales bacterium | reverse complement strand
GAACATAAACGATCCGATCGGACGGGTCTGGTCGGAGAGTCCAGCTTTGTTACGCTTAATCGCTCTGGCAATCGCTTTGAGCGCATCGTCCTGTCCGACGACACGGCGTTTGAGCTCTTCCTCGACATGCAATACTTTCTCTTTATCGCTTTGCATCATTTTCGTAACAGGAATACCGGTCCATTTGCTGACGATCGCCGCGATCATCTCGTCGTCAACGCTGTTTTTGAGCAATGTACCGCTCGCCTGCATCTGCTCCCACTGTTCATTAAGCTCTTTTTCACGCTGCTGGAGCTTTGGAATCTCGCCATACTCGATCTCAGCAGCTTTATTGAAGTCGCCGTTTCGTTTGGCGAGCTCCGCGTCACGCTTGAGCTCTTCGATCTTGACTTTGATATCCGCGATCTCTTTAAAGACCTGTTTCTCTGTCTCGAACTGCGTTTCAAGTTTACGCTTCTCTTCTTCAAGGTTAGCAAGCTCTTTTTCAATCTCCTGGAGACGCTCTTCGTTCTTTTTGTTTTTCTCCATCAACAGCGCCTCTTTCTCGACCAACAGCTGCTCGATCTGACGTTTGACTTTGGAGAGTTCAAACGGTTCAGACTCGATCTGCATCTTCAGCTCTGCCGCCGCTTCGTCGATCAGGTCAATCGCCTTATCCGGAAGATATCTGTCGGTAATGTAACGGCTGGAGAGCTTCACCGCCGCAATCAGAGCGGAGTCGAGAATCTGCACATTGTGATGCGCTTCCAGACGCTCTTTGATACCGCGCAGAATCTGCAACGCTTCGTTGGTATTTGGCTCATCCACTTTGACCGGCTGGAAACGTCGCTGCAGCGCCGCATCTTTTTCGAAATATTTGCGGTACTCTTTCAGCGTCGTCGCACCGATCGTATGCAATTCACCACGTGCCAGAGCAGGTTTGAGGATATTCGCCGCATCCATACTGCCTTCGCTCGCACCCGCACCGACGATGGTGTGAATCTCGTCGATAAAGAGGATGATATTTCCATCTTTCTTCACCTCTTCGATAATCGCCTTCAGACGATCTTCGAACTCACCGCGATACTTCGCACCTGCAATCAGCGTACTCATATCGAGGCTGATAAGACGCTTGTTCTGCAGTGACAAAGGCACCTCTTTGTTGACAATCTTCTGTGCCAGACCTTCTACCAGTGCGGTTTTACCGACACCCGGTTCACCCAGAAGGATCGGGTTGTTTTTGGTTTTACGAATCAAAATCTGCATCATACGCTGAATCTCTTCGTCACGTCCAATGACAGGATCAAGCTCACCTGCTTTCGCTTTCTGTGTCAGATCAATACCGTATTTTTCCAAAGACTCCAGCTTCTCTTCCGCAGTCTCGGAGTCGATCTTACGACCGCCGCGAATCGCTTCCAGCGTCTTTTTCAGCTCAGTTAGATCGATAAATTTCCCCAGCGCCTCTTTGATGGCAGGATTGTCCAGATTCGCCATCAGCCAGGTATCGACGGCGATATACTGATCACCGTTCTGCACCATCTGCGCTTCCGCTTTCTGGAGACTCTCCGCAAGTTCACGGGAGAGTTTGATACTCTCTTTGGTTACGGAAGAGACAGAAGGGAGTTTTTCCACTCTACTTTTAATCTCCAGCGCAATCGCCTCTTTCTGGGCATTCATTCTGTTCAGCGCCTGATTGAGGATGGAGTTGGTGTCCGTCAGCATCCCCCAGACTACATGAAGCGGTGTCGCTTCAGGGTTTTTGGCATGCAACGCCAGTGAAATCGCACTCTCGATCGATTCCCGCATTGCATGGGTTAGTTTTTCAAATATATTTTGCATGTTTGCTCCTTTTGCACTCCCACATGGCAGTGGTTTTTTTAAATTTGACGTTATTATACAACATTGAGTGTATCTTTGTCAAGGTTTTTTATCATTTTTTTGCAATTTTCTTTTTAAAGTAAGCTTAACTCATATTTTTATGACACCCCTTGACAAAATATTTTATTTTCTGCTATACTCCGGTTCTAAAATTTATACAAGGAGACAGAACGATGAACCACAATCTAAAACCGAAGTTCACCGAACCATTTTATTCTGTCTGGTATTGTATAAAAAACTTCTCCTTCTAAAACCTCTTTTTCGTTTTTAGAATTTCCGAACTTTTTTATCGTTACACAGACAGTATTACCGCACCAGCTAAATATCCAAACGTTTGATGTAGCAATTTCGTTCATAATCAAGGCAGATTTTTGAAGGACTCGCCTTAGCGAATTCGAAAAAATCTAACGCAGAGTATGGGCGAAAGTGCTACACCCTCCGGGGAGAACGAGATGAGGCAATCTGCACCTGAAAAAATCTTTGAATTAGCTATGGCTAGTCCTGCAGATTTTTTCACGCACATCTCACCTCATCTCGTTCTCTCAAACATTTGGATATTTAGCTGGTGCGGTAATAATTTCGCCCGCTGTTTTCTACATCCGTTTTTTCCGTAGATTTTTCACCGTGCACAATGACAAGGAGGCAATCATGTCCGCACACCGTCGCGTGTTGCATATGGCAACACCGCTTGTTTTTAATCTGTTACTTGATGTCGTAGTCGTCTATACCGACTTTTTCATGGTGGCGAAACTGGGAGAAGATGCCATCGCCGCTGTGGGTATGGGAATGCAGATCTGGGGTATCTATTATGCGATGCTGTCACTCTTTTATACCGGGCAAAGTGCCCTTATGACCAGGCTGGTCGGTGCAAGGGAGTACAGACGTGCATCGCTAACACTCTCCACTATTCTGATATTCGGCACATTTATCAGCGTACCGATGATTTTTTTATGGAACTATGTGGGACAGCACATTTTCATATGGTTTCATGCACCCCAAAGTGTACTGGTACCGGGAGAAGCGTATATCGGCACGCTGGCATTTGTCGCACCGCTGATACTCTTTAATTCCGTCTTCGATGCGGCACTGAGCGCCTACGGCAATGTCCAGACAGCACTCAAAATCAAAATTGCCGTCGCTTTGCTGAACGGTGTGCTTGACTACCTTTTCATCTTCGGTCACGGCGGATTTGAAGCGATGGGTGTACAGGGTGCGGCGATTGCAACGATCATAGCGGAAGTCTTCAGCTTTGCAGTATTTGCATCTATGTGGATCACGGGGAACACCGTCTATCAGCCAATGCTACGCTTTTCCAGAAGGTTGCTTGTACGGGTATTGCGTGTCGGTTTACCGGCGATGATGGAACGGGTGCTCTCTTCGGCATCATACCTGCTCTTTACTGCTATGGTACTGGTGCTGGGTACGGAAATCTATGCCGGATTTCAAATCGGATTTCGAATAGAGGGGATGGCATTTATGCCGGGAATCGCCTTTGCAATCGTCGCATCGATTCTGATGGGACAGGGTCTGGGTGAAAAAAACCCGGATAAATCTCATGAAGATGTCATGACAGCACTGCGATATGCGCTGATCTTCATGTTCACCGTTTCACTGGCGTTCATGATCATTCCGGAAACACTGGCAAGAATCTTTACCAATGATCCGGAAGTCATACATCATGCGGTGCTCTACCTGAAAATCGTCGGTATTTCTCAGGTACCGCTGGGCATGCACTTTGTGCTCTCCAAAGCACTCAAAGGTGCCGGCGCGACACGGGAGACATTTATCATCAACATCGCATCGATGTGGCTGGTTAGAATCATCCCGTCGGTGATAGCGGTCTACGTCTTCCACTCCGTGACAGGCGTCTATCTGGCGATGATCGCCGACACCTTTGTCAAAGCGGTGCTTTTCTGGAAACTCTTTTCCACCGGCAAATGGAGGGTCATCAAAGTCTGACCCTCTCAAACGTATAAAATTGCAAGACGCATTCGCATCTGTACGAATGGGTCTTGCTTTTCATAAAACAGATAGACTATCCTCTATAGAAGGTGGCAGCATAATCGTAAATGAAGCGCCGTCTCCGGTATTGATTACGGAAAGTTTTCCATGACAATGCTCTTCAATAATCGTTTTAGACATATAAAGCCCCAGTCCTGTACCGTTTTTGGATTTTGTTGAGAAATAGGGATCAAATATTTTCTCTATCTGCTCTTCAGAAATACCGCCTCCGTTATCAGTCACTGTAATCACATGAAGATTCTCTTCCAAAGAGAGTGTGATTATGATTTTTGGATTCAGAACTTTATGTTCAATCAAAACATCTTCTGCATTTTTAAGTAAATTAAGTAATACATGAACTATTTCATTTTCATAACAATATATTTCAGGTGTATCACCGAGATAAAAATCTACCTGTATCCCTTTACTCCTAAAACTTTGCTCTATCATCGTATAAGCACGTTTGATAGCATCATATAAATAGAAGTGCGTCGCCTTTTTATTGGGCTTGAAAAAATCTCTGAAATCATTGATCGTTTGACTCATATACTGGATATTGTGATTGATTTTGGTAAAGTTGGCAAAGAAATATCCAAATGCTTCTTTCATTTCCTCCTCTGTTGAACAGCGTAAATTCCCCGTTAAAAGTTTTGTGTGCATCGCTGTCACAGCGGCAGCTATAACACTCAGAGGCTGTCTCCACTGATGTGCGATCATACTGATCATCTCACCCATCTGTGCAAAACGTGATTGTTCAATTAACTGCTTAGTCTTCTCCTCATTAATAATCTCAAGCTCTTTTCGTCGGGTAATGTTTCTCCAGTGGCTGTGAATAATCTCCTTTTGATCTATTTTCATCGGTGTCAGTGTCACTTCAACCCATAGATTACTACCGTCCGATCGTTCTATCAGCCACTCAAACCGGTGCAACCCCTCCTTTTTTGCCAAATAAAATTTTTCTTTGAGATTAAGTGAATATTTCGGATCAAAAAATGTGGCAATCACTTTTTGCAAATGCACTATATCGGCAATATGCATCATCTCCAGTACTGCCTGATTATATTCAAAAACCGTCTCCTGTTCAAACAGGATAATACCGTCTTTGGTACTGTTGAAAAGCTCTTCATAGAAAGATTTTTGTATCTTGAAATCTTCCTGCAATCTTTTGTTCAAAGTAAATAACTGGTATTGTAAGTTTTTTAAATCATCAATAGGATGCAACCTGGCATAGAGCACTTCCTCACCGGAAAGAATAATTTTTGTAAGCACAATATCGAGCCATATTGATACCCCCTCTTTTTGCTCATATTGCCACTCAAAACGATATGAACCTTCGGTAAGCGCAATAGCAATAATCCTTTGAACTTCCGTTCTTATCTGTCTGTTATTTTTACCGGGAGTGAATAAGATATCATAAAAAGTGCTACTGTAAAGCGCCTCTTTGTTTTCATATCCCAGTATCGTCACCGCTGCGTCATTCGCAGAGAAAAAATACTCATTTTTAAGCAAAATGATACCGTCTGAAGATTTTTCCACCAACGTTTTGAAAATCTGTTTCTGTTCCTGAATGGTTCTGATTTTTCCGGAAATCTCATATTCAAGATTTTTGGTTCTCTGCTGCAGAGAAATCTCTTTCTCTTTTAAAGGGGTAATGTCATGAATATAGCCTGCGAAGTGGGTAATTTTATGATTTTTATCACGAAAAATTCGTGTTGTATCATATACCCAGATTACCTCTCCGTTTTTTTTGATTAAACGATACGGTTCATGAACAAAACGGGCAGCACCGTTTCTTGAAAAAGTCTCTACTTCTTCAGTAACTCTTTCAAAATCGTCAGGATGAATAATGGTACTGTAGGAGATACTTCCGCTTCGAAACTCATGCGGCGTATATCCCAGTATTTCTGTGGTATTTCCGGATACAAAAGCAACCGGCCAGCCCTCTTTGTTCTCCCATTGAAAAAATATAAACTCCCCCTGATCAAGCAGATCATAAATATAGCTCTGTTCAAATGTGTCTACCACAGTACTATACCTTGCTCAGCTGACGAACCGGTTTTAATTTATATCCTACGGCATAGAGACTTTCAATAGTATCCGGCGGTAATTTTTTACGCAGTTTGGAAATATGATAACGTATGTTTTCAGCAGTAATATGGACATTCATACTATCAAAATATGTAATAATATCTTCTGTACTGCATACCTGATCAAATTTTTGCATCAAAATATCCAAAAGTAAAGATTCATGCTTTGTAAACTTGATCTCACGATCCTGATAAAAAAGTCTCTTTTTGGAAAGATCGTATACAAAATCATCATCCAAAAAACATTTTCTTGTTTGGTTCTGAAAACATCCGTCATCATGTGTTACCCTGTACAACGCCTGATACAGAGACTCCATTTCAATTGGCTTGGGAATGTAATAGCTGATTCCCAGATTGATCAGATCCAGAAGATAGTGGCTTTCATCATGTGCAGAAAGAACGATTATCTGTTGTGTCTGATGCAAACTTTTTATATCTTTGACCAACTCTACACCGTTTTTCAAAGGCATTTCAATATCGGTAATTATCAAATCATAAAACTTGCCACCTTTTTCATGGTACTGAATATAGAGTTCCAGCGCTTCGACACCGTTGTGGGCAATATCGATACTATTAAAATAATTTTCCAGTATTTCAGCCGTAGTTTGTAAAATCTCTTCATGATCTTCTACCAGCAATACAGAGAGATTTCTGGTTAATGTATACAATTCTGCAAAATCCAGCATAAAGACCACCTAATATTATAAAATCAAATAATTATATCATAATTAATATTAGTATAGTATTTTTAAGTTTGTTTAAATGTTTGTGAAAAGTTGGTATCTTTTTTGCATTTGTTGTCGAAATGTTGAAAAAAAATCTGTAAATGTCGATGTTGCCAATAACTGTTTCCTGAAACAGGATAAAATAATAAGGAGAAAAAATGAACTTATCATTTCTTAAGCAATTAATTTGGGTAATGCTTTTGAGTAGTATCACCACTCTTGCATACGCCTCGGGAACTCAGGCAGGTACAGATGTAACCAATACCGCAACACTTACTTTCGGTGATACTGCAGATGCAACAACCGATATTCAGTCTAATCCGGAAACATTTAAAGTGGATAAAAAGATTGACATGACAGTAACAACGGTAGATGTTGCGGCAATACAGACAAAACCTTCCGCTACCGGTGTAGTTTTGACCTACAAAGTGACAAATACAGGTAACAGTATACAGGATTTTTCACTTACTGCACTGACAACATCCACTACTGCATTTGGCGGCGATGTCAACGATACTTTTGATGCTACCAATGTAAAAATATATGTGGATACAGACAATAACGGCGTATTTGATGCGGCAAATGATACGGAAACAGATTATATCGATGAATTGGGTATTGATGCTGAAAAGTTTGTTTTTATTGTTGCAGATATGCCTGATAATCTGACAAACGGTGCA
>JALWRO010000094.1 GCA_027080605.1 Campylobacterales bacterium | reverse complement strand
GAATTACATTTTGATTTTAAAGTCCTGACAGCAAAAGCATTTTTAAAAGAGTGCTTGCCAAGGGCAAACTCTGGTAAAAAAGAGACAAACAACAGGAGAAAAATATTATGAGTACGTTGACATTAAGAATCTCAGATAGCAAATATGAACGATTGAAAAAATATGCTAGGAGTAAAAATATATCACTCAATAAACTCTTTGATGAGCTTGCAACGATAGCACTGACCCAATATGATGCGAAAACCAGATTTGAAAGCTTAGCAAACAAAGGTGATAAAAAAGAGGGTTAGAGCTCCTGGATAAACTTGATCAAAAGAAGCAATAAAGATTAAAAGATGGTTGAAATTATTTTTGCAGTTGCATTTCTGTTGTCGGCAGTTTTGGCATATACAGGGCACAAAAAAAAGTGGAAGATTTCTGAATATTTATAAACGCAAAAAGTTGGATATTTTGCTATAATCTTAAAAAAGTAACAAGAGGATTACAATGAATTTGCCTGATATTATTGAAGAAGCTTTACACTTAAAGCCGCAAGAGAGATATATTATTATTGAAAATTTAGTACACAGTTTAAATCAGCCTAATGAAGAAATTGACAAAGTCTGGATTGAAGAGACGCAAAAGCGACTTAGAGCATACAAAGAAGGAACTGCAAAAACGCTCTCTTATGATCAAGTTTTTCATGAATGAAACTTCGTATTTTAGAGTTAGCTGCTCTTGAAATAGAGGATGGGCAGGAGTATTATAATCTTCAACAGGCAAAACTTGGTGACAGTTTTAAAAAAGATGTTCAAATAGCCATTGATAATATTGTTGCATCTCCTGAACTTTATCCTACAATAGATGGCGGACTTAGAAGATGTGTTCTGCATCGATTTCCATATAATATTTATTATGCTATCGATGATGATATGATTGTCATATTATCCGTCGCGCATCAAAGAAGAAAACCCTATTATTGGATTTATGACGGAAGAGTATAAAAACGTAAATCTTATTTGGCAGAGCTTTCCTGCCCCACAACTACTGCTACACAATCAAACTTTAAAAATACTATATGTCTTACCGTCAATCTGCAGCAGATTGATATACCCCGTTCGGTAAATACCGCAGTCTATACCGATTTTGTCTTTTTTAATAAAAGGCTCGAAAAAGGGGGTGTGTCCGAAAACTACTTTGTATGGCAGCCGTTTTTTGGAGAGGATAAATTTGTCGCGTATCCAGTAAACGGTTCCTTTTTTGACCTGTTTGTCGAGGTCTTTGGATTCGGGATCGATTCCCGCATGCACAAAGAGGTAACCGTTTTTTTTGTCGAGATAGTAGGGTCGCAGAGTTTTGAGGAAGTCGATGAACACTTCGGCAAAATCGCTGTCCTGACGCATGACATGTTCAAACGCCTGTACCGACTCTTTGAAAAAGGGGTACTGTTTATAAGCGCTGATTGATCCGTCGATGAAAAAGTTTTCATAAAATATTTCATGATTTCCCCGAAGAAAGATATATTCGCGCTCCTCTTCCTGCGCCCATTCCCATTTTTCACCTCTATTTAATTTCTTCGAGTTTTTTCTTTATGTCCTCAAGCATGTCTTCTATTTTCCTTATCTCCTCTTCCAGCATCCCTATGTCATCTTTTGATGCATCGTGGGGCTGCGATGGAGGATGCCCGATACCTGGAGGCGGTGAGGTTGGAGGAGGCCCAACATTTTCTCCCTGCAGATATCTTCTAACAACCTCGCCAACATTGCCCTGGGAGATTATCATCTGTATGCCTGCCTGTTGCAGTATGGAGG
>JALWRO010000093.1 GCA_027080605.1 Campylobacterales bacterium | reverse complement strand
AGCGTGTCGACTGTGCAGCGCTTCTGTCAGAGGTGAAATATTTCCGGTACCTGTCCCCGGCAATGCATTACTTTTGTGACAAACAGCACACAATACAGGCGTACCGTTCACCGCTGTTTGATACAGTGAATTCTTATAGTCATACCCTTTTGACTGTAACGCCGGAAGATAGGAAGAGATATCGTTTTTATCATCATGAAGCCGTAATATATTCAACTTGTAATCCTTTTCGGCATTGCTGTTGTTTACCCATCCATCGTTTGGTTGTGTATCGGAAACACTGTTTGATGCATGACATTTACGGCAATCCATCTCATCACTGACTGGAAGTACCGTCGTTGTTGTTGCCAGAATATTACCGCTTGCATCTTTTGCCGTTACTTTTACCATAGGATAGTGGTTAATTGTACCGTCATCATTTTTAGGTGACATCGGAATACCTTCTGCCGTCCACCAATCATGTGCTGCAACATATTTTAACGTATGCGGTATTCCACTGGTTACCGCTGATCCTGCTAAACCGACATCTTTTGCTAGCTGTACACCAAATAGTTTTTTGACATAGTCCCAGAAGTTTGTTTTGGTACTGGTAATCGTATTGATCTTTCCATCAAATGCTTTCACAGCTTCATAGGTCAATGTTACACCTGAACCGGAAGTAAGTCGTTTTGCATCACCGTTTTTCTTTTGAAGCACCTGGGCAACAAGGTTGTTATATGGCGGTAAGATAGAAAAAACAGAGTAATCGTTTCCATCCATACAGTGCATACCCAAATCGTTCCATGCCAGCACACGATAGGTGTCACCGGATACAGAACGATCCGCAGCGGTACCGCTTCCGGAAGATCCGGATGAACTGCCTGACGCCCCGGAGGAAGAAGCACCTGTCGAACCGGAAGAGCTGGAAGAACCGGAACTTGAACTTGTAGAGGAGCTGCTGTTTGTATCACCACTTCCACCGCCGCCACACCCGACATACCCCATCGCTACGATCAGGTTCACGATCAAAATTTTTGACATCTTTTTCATAATTACCATCCTTTTCTATACTTTTAGATGATAAACTATAAAAAATATTTATGAATTTATTATGAAAAGATGCAGAGTTATCAAAATTTCACGTAACTGCTGCAATAAAATCCCCATGCCTCCCAATGCAAAACAAGAAGCGTATAGGCTACCCAGCGCAGATGCGTACGTATGCAACTGTTCACGCGCCGAAACAACATGAACAATGTAACCATCACAAAAATAGATACAGGAAAAGAGAAAATCACTAAAAAAGGTGTCAAAAGGAAGTAAAAAAAACCAAATAGCGCTTTTTGCAGAGGAAGTCCGAGAAAAAGAAAAAGAGAGACAGTGAGCACCAGAGAGAGGAGAAGTCCTCTCATAAGATGCCTGAGTGTATCAGAAGATAGCAACAATCGCTTTGGTAATGAAATATCCGCCTACGATCAGCCACACAAACATAATAGCGCCCAGATAAACCGGTGCAGCACCTGTAGTCTTAAACTTGCTCAGATTTGTTTCCATGCCAAGTGCAGTCATCGCCATCGTCAGTAAAAATGTATCGATGGTATTGATCGTACCAATCACCGCTTCCGGAAGCGGTACCAGTGAATTGAATATAATCATACCGATGAAACCGAGAACAAATGTGGGAATACCTACTTTTGCTTTTTCTCCGCCAACTGTCGCTTTTGCAGTTCTCGCCAGATAGTAGCCCAGTGCCAGCAGCAACGGTGCGATCATAATAACCCTTGTCATTTTTACCAGTACGGCACTGTTGGCGACTTCACTGCCCGGTCCGCCGACACCGACACCTGCAGCCACGACCTGCGCCACTTCATGAATTGTACCGCCGATAAAAATACCCATTGTTTTTTCATCCATGGCAAAGATACCCATTTTATAGAGAACAGGATAAAGAAACATAGCAATACTACCGAAAAGAACAACTGTAGAAACAGCAATCGCGCTTTTATAAGGCTCGGACTTTGTTACCGGCTCTGTTGCAAGTACCGCGGCGGCACCACACACTGAACTACCTGCCGCTGTCAGAAAGGCCAGATCTTTGTCCATCTTAAAGAACTTGATTCCAATGTAGGAACCTAGTACAAATGTTGTAGTTACCATGACTATACTTTCAACCAAACCAGGTAATCCTACTGCCGCTATTTCCTGAAAAGTGATCCGAAATCCGTAAAAAACGATTGCCGTTCTTAAAATAGTTTTTGCGGAAAAAATAATTCCCGGCGCCCAGGTTTCCGGCAGCTGGTTCCTGAGTGAATTGGCATAAAAAATACCCAGTACGATTCCGATAATCAGTGGTGAGATTTGTAAACTTTGGAAAAACGAAAGCTTAGAAATCGCAACAGCTGCTACCGCGAAAATTGCGACAAGCCCGATACCTTTAAAGGTATTTGCTCTGTTTGCAGGTGTAAACATCTATAAATCCTTTATCATAATTTGAAAAAACGTTGTATTATACTCTTTTATTTTTAAATTAATGGCAATATAATTTTAATCTATACTTTGGACTTTCAAAATAGCCCGGAAACCGCACGCTGATATAAAATTTCTTTTTTTCTCCGGGAGAAAGATTTCCGGCGACATCTTCTTCGGCGGTTATCGAACCGACTCTGTTCCCTGCACCTTTCATGAAGTCCAGTGATTTTGTCGGCGTGAAATAGGATGATGCCCTGCCGCCGCGCGGTGTGTTGGATACCCTCACTTCCAGTGTGCAGTATCCGATATCATACGCACCGACATTTTGAAGAATACCGCGTACAATAACACTTTCATGTGCCATATCACGCTGTGTTTTATAGGTCAAAATCTTTGCTTTTTTGGTATACTTGTCGAGTACAACCATTGATATTATCGCTGCAGTCAGTGTTAATAAAAATGAAGCAAAAATCATCGTAAGCATCGTTTTAACGTTCTTTTCACGACTTGCGAGAAGTGTCAAAATTAAAAAAAGAAGCAGAAATATTCCCGCGACAATCCAGTGGATGATAGTCATATGCATCATCAGAAACACTCCACACTTTGAATGACATTGTATTTTTTTTTCAAATCGAAGTTATCAAAAACAATTTTATAGGGCATTGCTCCACCTTTGGGAAGTTTTTTTTCGATTTTAAGCATCTGCTTACGCAAAGGCTTGAGCCTGTAGAGAAACTGTTTATATTTGTTTAGATCTTGTTTAACCACATCCACAAAAACACGACATCCCTGCATATCAATACGCCCGCGGTTTTCTATTTTTCCCAGAACAATCAGGTTTTTCGCATATGAAAGTTGTGTTGTATTCAAGTCGGTCAATGCTGTTTTTCGCACTGTCTGATCCAGTGCATACTTCATGAGAAACGGTCCTGGCACCATCAGTAGCAATACCAGGAAAATCATAAAGAGTGCAGTTTTCGGAGATCTGCCGGCAAGTGCAATCGCCAGCAGCAAAAATCCAACCAAAACACCAAGCAGCCATCCGTAGGCGATATAGTCATAGTTGGTCAAATGGTGAAGATAATCAGCTATCCTCGCTTTGATCTGGATCGGGTGCATGGCTTTTTCTCATTTTTTTCTCTTCAATACCGCTCAAACCGAACCTTCGTTCCAGTTCTTGTCCGATACGGTCAGGATCGATATTTTTCTCTCCTAAAGCTACAAGCACATGAAATGCCAGATCTGCCGCTTCATAGACAATCTCTTTGGGATCGTTATCTTTTACAGCAAAACAGAACTCTCCAGCCTCTTCCACTACTTTTTTCAAAATAGTATTTTCTCCTTTGTGAAAGAGTGACGCAACATAGGAACTTTTCGGATCGGCTTTTTTACGCTCCTGAATGACATGATAGACCTTATCGGCAACATTATAGTTTTGTGTTACCGTTGCATCAACTTCTGAAACAACCTCTGCCGTATCGAGTTTCGTAAAAAAACACGAACGTCTGCCGGTATGGCATGCTGCACCGCCGATCTGCTCTATTTTTAGCAATATGGTATCGTTGTCGCAATCTACATAGATCTCTTTGACATTCTGCATATTGCCGCTGCTTTCCCCTTTCATCCAGATACGCTGTTTGCTTCGGGAAAAATAGTGTGCTTTTCCGGAAGCTAACGTCTTACTCAGAGCTTCTTCATTCATATACGCCAGCATCAGCACTTCATTGGTTTGAAAATCCTGGGCAATGACCTGAACAAGCTCACTCTTTTCCCAGTCAACCCGTTTTACAATATCTTCTGTTTGCATCACTGGCTGACTGATGTTGTTTTTTCTTTGTCTTTGGCATCGATCCAGATATTCGGTACCGATCCACCGGGTGTCAGGAATATTTTTGCATCTTTGTTTGTTCGCAATGCTTCGTTAAATTTCCCCTGTACTTCAATCTGCTTCAGTGTCAACACTTTTGGAGTCAGGCTCTCCCCTATTTTTGTATTTTCATACGCTTTTGCTTCCGCTTCAATCTTTATAGCGTCCGCCGCACCCTGTGCACGTATTTTTCTGGCATCTGCATCACCCTGTGCCAGCGCTGCTTTCTTCTCTGCTTCCTGTTTCGCACGTTCCACTTCAAGTTTGACACGATCTGCTTCCTGTTTGGCAATCTGAACACGTTCGATCTGCTCAACAATCTTCGGCGGCAAAATGATCTCTCTGAGATTCACTGTCGCCAATTCAACAGGATGTCCCTTTTTCTTCTCTATCTGCTCTTCTATCCCTTCCCTTATCTGAGTTGCAATCTCGTTTCTTTTTACAGGCAACTCTTCTGCTTTGTATTGCCCTATGACACTTCTCACTACATCACGCACGATCGGATTGATAATCTTCTCTTCCCATGAAAAACCGTATGTTGCTATTGTCTGAGGCGCTGTTTCCGGTCGCAGACGATACTGCACTGTAATATCGATGGAGATCAGCAAGCCACGTTTGTCCAGTGCGGTTATTGCGGAGGCATTTCGTACACCGGTTTCTCTGCCGAAAGCAATGTTGTCATTCGGTTTAGTCGTATAGTTAATACTTCGTACTTTTGTATCGACTATTTTTACTGTTTGAATAAACGGTAAAAACACATGAAATCCCGGACCAAGCGGTTCCGGTTCATATTTACCCGCAGTTGCCTTAATACCTACTTCACCGGACTCTATAATGACAAACGGTTTTGCGATGACGAACAGGACAATCAGTGCCATCAGTAAATAGAGCAGTCCTGTTTTTTTGCTAAAGTCTTTTAAGAAGTTCGGTGGTGTCGGTTTACCTGAACCGCCACCCGAACTCTTTTTCCCGCCACCTTTTTTGTTAAAGTAGTCGTTTAAATCTGCTGGCATGGTTTTCCTTTTTTCTAGTTAATGTATGTTAAATGGTGAATATATTTTTCATTTTTTCCCGCGACGACATCAAAATATGCCGACTGCAGCCTCTCTGTAATTTCACCCCGTGAACCGCTGCCAATGATTCTTGCATCGACTTCGCGTACAGGGGTCACTTCCGCTGCTGTTCCAGTCAGGAATGCTTCATCTGCGATATAAATCTCTTCTCTCGTAATACGTCTTCTGACTACTTCTATCCCCATATCTTCAGCAAGATCGATGACAGTTTGCTGCGTAATAGATTCCAGTGAGTTGTCGTTCGGCGGAGATATCAATTTTCCGTCACGTACCATAAAAAAACAAGCTCCGCTCGCCTCTGCAATATATCCCTGATCATCTCTGAGCAGTGCTTCATCATAGCCTGCTTCCACCGCTTCGTATTTCGCCATCTGTGAGTTCAGATAGTTCGCAACCGCTTTGGCTTTGCCCATACCTGACGTATTCGGAGTACGCGTCATCGATGAAATTTTCAGACGAATACCTCTTTTAAGCCCCTCTTCACCAAGATATGCACCCCATTTCCATGCGGAAATGCTTACCTTTACCGGCGCCTCTTTATGATACAGTCCCATTACACCGTATCCGAGATAGACCAGCGGTCTGATATACGCTCCTTCAAAAAGTTCATTTTTTTGCAATAGCTCAACTTGCGCCTGATT
Source organism: Campylobacterales bacterium (assembly GCA_027080605.1). GTDB lineage: Bacteria > Campylobacterota > Campylobacteria > Campylobacterales > QNZT01 > QNZT01. The sequence goes on along the minus strand of JALWRO010000093.1, from coordinate 1,387 downwards.
CAGTTCTTCAAGGGTATAAGGTACATTCATCAGTGTCATTTTGGAAGAGTTCAAAAGTCTTTTCGTATGCTCCGGCAATTTAAATATTGCACACCTTCCGTCTGCTGTTTTATAAGCTTTAGTCCCTTCGATTGCACCGTTTCCGTAGTGCAATGTATGTGTCAATACATGAACTTTGGCATCATCCCAGTTGACAAATTTGCCATCCATCCAGATATAGTTCGCTTTATCCATTCTCCGTCCTGTTTGTTTTTAGTGCTGATTATAGCGAAAATAGTTAATATTACGCACCACAGAATCCCTATTCGCTGAGCAGTTGCAAATTTTCAGCACACAATTTCTGCCATTCACTGTCCTGCACAATATCACCGCATTCAGTGAAATAGCGAATTGCTTCTTTTTTACGGTGCAACTGGGCACTCAGCTCCCCTGCAAGATAGAGTACTTCTGCTCTTTGTCGATCCGTCAATTTACGTGTTGCAAGTCGACGTACAACCAAAAGCGCTTCTTTGTATTTTCCAAGTTTTTGTAATCCGTGAGCATATATAATATCGATCCGCGGCGAGTATACCTTCACTTTGTATTTTTTTTGTAAATCGATCACCTTTTTGGCATAATTAATCTCCAATAACAGATCCTGGCGCTTTTGTGCATAGCGTACTACTTTCATGAAGAGATCGATGTTTCGTATATCATCCGGAAACAGTTTTTCTATTTCATGTACTGTTTTCAACATCAAGTCATCATATTCACGCAAATTGTAATAAGCTTCTGCAATATCATACAGCACATCTTTATACTTTGACGCACCCAGCGAATTTGCCAATTTATAGACATCATTACCTACCAAAATCACTTTTTTATTTTTATCGAGTTTTTGATAGAGTTTTGTCACCAGATAGAGCCATTTTAGCTTTTTATGCAAATCTTTGCTGTCGATATATTTTTTGCCTGTCTGCATCGCCTCTTTAAACATTCCAGTCTCAATTTCACACATAAACAGTTTGTCATCATACTTCTCTTCAACGGTGACATTATAGTCCTGGATGGTTCGTATCGCAGTTTCACACTTCTGTTCCTGCAGGGCTTTCTCCGTCTCCAGTAAAGCAGCCTGGTCTATATACTTGTTCAGTTTATATTTACGCAGTTTTTCTCTCATTTTCAGAATGTCCCTATATCTTTTCCGGCTTAGCAACAATTTAGCTTTCTCTTCAAGTGCCCTTTTTTGAATATCTGAATCTTCATATTTGGAGAGCACCAAATCGATAAACTGAAGTTTTTTGGTGATATTTGCGTCATTTTCCAACAGCATCAGTGCATCAAGATGTTTCAATACAAACGTTTTGTTTTTACCTTTTTTATATTTCTTCAGATATTGGTTATATAT
>JALWRO010000092.1 GCA_027080605.1 Campylobacterales bacterium | reverse complement strand
GTTTTTTCTGAATCACCTCTTTATATTCACTGAAGCCGTCATACTGGTGAAATTTTTTGAGAAACTTATTGACGCTGGACTCTTCTTCCCGTGTTTTTAAAAATCCCCAGGAGTAACTGAAAAATGAGACAATCACGACAATCGCAACCAATAAAATGACACCATAAATAGGATCACGATAGTCTATAGAGAAAATATCCAAAATCAAGTCCGTTTTATAAATTTGTTAAATTTAGTATTGAAAAGGATTATAACAAAAAGAGTATGAGAGTTTATTTTGCAAGGGGAGGGGAAAGAGAGGCGTACTTCGTTCCCGAAGTCCGCCTGTGTGAAAACAGAAAGGTTTAGAGTGCTTCTTCGTCCTCTTCACCTGTTCTGATACGGATTGTCTTTTCAACGGAAGAGACAAATATTTTACCGTCACCGATCTTGCCTGTTTTGGCAGCAGTCGTAATCGCGTTGATAGCCGCATCGAGAAAACCTTCCGATACAACTACTTCGATTTTGACTTTTGGTAAAAAGTCGATGACATACTCCGCGCCTCTGTAGAGTTCTGAGTGTCCCTGCTGTCTTCCGTAACCTTTGACTTCAGATACTGTCATACCTTCGATCTCTGCTGCTACGAGCGCCTCTTTGACATCATCCAGTTTAAATGGTTTGATGATTGCTTCAATTTTTTTCATACCTGATTCCTCACTTTTCGCTTATATTATAGATTGATTGCTTTCTCACCGTGTGTCGCTTCGTCAAGACCCATCTGTTCTGTCTCGTCATCGACTCTTCCGCCACCTGTAATTATACTTGATACAAAATAAACAACTGCCGTTGCGATACTGCTGTAAACAACAGTAAGACCGATTGCTTTGAGCTGTGCCATCAGTTGTGTTCCGAGATTGAAATCTTCCGGCAACAGATACGGTGCGATAAAAAGCGCTGTTGCGATAGAACCCCAGATACCTACCAGACCGTGTACCCAGAAAGCATCGAGTGAATCATCCACTTTAAAGAGTTTTTTGATTTTTGAAACACCGATGAAACCAAGCATACCACCGACAAGACCGATGATAATAGCACCTGTAACCCCGGCACTTCCTGATGCAGGTGTAATGGCAACCAGACCGGCTACGGCACCTGAAGCACCACCGACCAGTGTCGCTTTTTTATAGAAAATATATTCGACAATCAACCAACCAATGACACCGAGTGCGGCAGCAACATTTGTAACGAGAAATGCGTTGCCGGCAACACCGTCAGCAGCCACTTCTGAACCGGCATTGAATCCGAACCATCCAAACCACAGGAGCATAGCACCCAGTACTGTCAGTACAGGTGAAAAAGGTTTCATGGCAGCTTTTCCGTAATCTTTTCTTTTTCCCAGAATCATTGCAACAACAAAGCCTGCAATACCTGCGTTGATATGTACAACCGTACCGCCTGCAAAGTCCATTTCACCGAAGTTCAGCGTCTCACCGCCACCCCATGCCCAGTGTGTAATCGGTGCGTAAACAACCAAAATCCAAAGTGCAGAGAAGACAACAAATGTAGAAAATTTGACTCTTTCAATCATAGAACCGCTGGCAATCGCTACTGTGATCGCGGCAAATGTTCCCTGGAAAGCGACAAACAGAAGCTCCGGAATAGTACCACTGAGTGTCTGGTCTGTAATACCGCTGAGCATAATCTTGCCAGTACCGATAAAGTCACCGGAACCAAATGCAATACTGTAACCCGCAATAACCCATACCAGTGTACCGACTGCGTATGCGATTAAACTCATACCCATTGTGTTGAGTACGTTTTTGCTTCTTGTCATACC
>JALWRO010000091.1 GCA_027080605.1 Campylobacterales bacterium | reverse complement strand
GTGCATGGTCATCTTCGGATATTTGGAAACATTGAAAAACTCAGGGGATACGAGGTATTTGTCACGTTTTGTGCTTTTGGTCGATATCGATGCAACCTGAACATAGCCGTTGAGGTCTGTCAGTCTGTTATGATCGATTGTATAGTTTCCATCAAATGTACTGAAAGTTCCGTTGACATGAGTGAAAAGCAGATGCCTGAGTTGAAAAGTCACTTTCGAATGTGCCTTGTCGACCGGATAAGTTGCTGCTGCCGCTATCATGAAAGAGAAGCAAAGCAGCAGCACGGTTTTAAAAATATGTCGCATATAAAATCCTTTACGGAAATTATAGCGAATTACAGGGCTGTTTTGTTATTTGCGTTTCGGAATGGTCACTTCCAGTACACCGTTTTTGTAGTCTGTTTTGAGTTTAGACGCATCCGCATCTTTGGGGAGTGTCATCATCTTGACAAATTGTCCGACGAAACGCTCCTGTCTGACATAGTTGTCGCCTTTCTTCTTCTCCTCTTTGACGGTACTCGCTTCGATTTTGAGAACACCGTCTTTTTCAGTAACTTTGATGCTTTTCGCCTCTGCACCGGGAATATCCGCTTTGACGAGGTAGTGATCTCCCTTGTCGATAACATCGGCGGCAGGTGCTCTGACATAGGCATTGTTAAAGTCTGAAAATGTTGTGTCGTTCAGGAACTTTTGGTGCAGTTGGTTAAACACCTGATCCATCTGCTGCTGGATTTTCTGTAACTCTTCGAATGGGTTGTTTTGTGCAGAGAGGGTATTTTGATCTGCTGCCAGTGAAGTAGCTGACAGAACAACCGCCGCTGCAACAGCACTGATAATCTTTCTCATCTTTTACTCCTTGTAGTATGTTTTGTTGATAGTGAAATGCTAACATATATTGATTAATAGAGGATTAACTATATTGCTTTTCATGAAATAAAAAACAGAAACTAGATAACTGTCTCAGCACAACAGAGAGCATTTTAGATTATAATATCCTTGACAAAAAAACTTATATATTGAGGAGAAAAAATGTGGAATGTACCGATCGAAGAATCACTTTTTAAAAAGTTTGGCAAACATGCGAAAATAGCGGGAATTATTTTTATTCTCCTGGGAATAGCGGGGATCGTATTTCCGCTTTTCATGACGCTGGCATCGGTAGCGTTTGTCTCCTGGCTGCTGCTTTTTGCCGGTATTTCCGCCGCTTTTTTTACGTGGCAGACGGATCGCAGTGACTGGATGGGGTGGCTGAAGAGTTTCGCGCTTATTCTGGTATCGCTTTATATGCTCTTTTCACCGCTGGGCGGTGCAGCGACGCTGGGATTGCTTTTTTCGATTTACTTCTTTACCGATGCCTTTGCCGGTTTTGGTCTGGCGATGAATATGCGTCCCGCACAGGGATGGTGGCTGTGGCTGCTGAATGCAATCCTTTCGCTGGTACTGGGTGTTCTGTTTATCGTCGGATGGCCTTTCAGCTCTCTTTATCTGGTAGGTATTTTCGTGGGAATCAGCCTTTTCTTTGACGGCATCGCACTTTTCTTTGGTGGTAAATTTATCCAAAAGCTGGATGGAAAGTAAGTGAGGTTGAAATAAGGTTCATGAAGAGGAAAAAGGAGGCAGAAATCCTCTTCATGAAATGTAGAATAGTTTAAAGGTTTATAGCCAGCCGTCCGGATCGAATGCGTCATCATCTACATGACTGTGATCGACATAGACACCATCTTCTGATGTGCCGAAAGAGAACGCACCTAGTGGTGAGATACTTCCTAAACCGGCAACTCCGAGTATAGACACATAGCCTATGAATTTTCTTCTTTCAGTATCCATGGTTTCATCTCCTGTGTTCTGTACGAACAGAGGTATTGTGCCGCAAAATTGTGGAGTAAAAGTGGATAGCGTTACTCTTGTACGATTTTTTTGAGTTTCGTTTCCACTTTCTGTTTCAAGTCGGTGAGCAGCGGTGTCTGTTTGCTGATGGTTCTGTTGCTGACCAGTCGCAGGATAATTTCCAGTGCAAAGGCAAGGGCAAACGCACCAAGCAGATAGTAGCCGATTTCCGGCATCTTGTCGCTGGTGTACCAGAGTGTCAGTCCGGCGATAGCGAACATCGCAAAAACCGCACCCAGTACAATCCACATATTTGCACCGGTCTCTTTGATTTTCAGCAGATGTGCGACGTGCGTGATACCCTGGATAATCAGTACTACCAGTGAAGCAACCATTGCTACCTGTTCCAGACTCATGAAAAGAATCATCGGAATAATCAGCAGTGCACTGATGATAAGACCCTGATAGGAGTGAAATACGTTGTATTCATACTCTTTGGGCAAATTTCCCTCTTTTGCCATTGTATAGCCGATCTCGGTAGCGGCGTAGAGGGTGGCGTTGATAGCGGAAGCAGTTGCCAGCAGTGCTGTTGCCGCCATGATCTTAAAACCCCATTCTCCGAAGATCGGTTTTGCCGCTTCAGCCAGTGCATAATCTTTGGTTTCAATTACTTTCTCCAGCGGCAGATTACCCAGAACGGCAATACTCGTCAAAATATAAAGTGCTGCAACGAGCAGGATGGTGACGATCATTGCCCGCATCATCGTCTTTTCAGGATTTTCCATATCTTCGATAGTATTGGTGATGACACTGAATCCCTGATAGGCGAAAAAAGTGAGACCGATGGCAAAAAGCATATTGATGAAAGGAGGCATATCGGCGGCACTGAGCAGCTGTGGCTTGATCGTGAAGAGTGCGGCAATAGCAAAAACGACCAGCACGCTGATTTTCACCGCGACAATGATATTTTCCGATTTTGCCACGATGGACGCACCGACAAGATTGATGAGTGTGAAAAGCACCACGATACCGACGGCATAGAGATTTGTCCAGTAACCATCACCCCCGTGCATAAATGTTGCCGCATAAGTACCGAACGACTTGGCGACGGCAGCGATGGCAATCAACTGGGAAAAGTAGAAAAGCACGCCGGCGGAACCGGAGAAAATACCCTCTCCAAATCCCTGTACCAGATATTCAACAATCCCGCCGCGTGACGGGTATCGCAGTGCCAGTTTTGCCAGCGAGTAACCGCTAAGCAGTGCTGCAATACCGCCGAATATAAAGGAGAGCCAGACGATATTTCCGGCAATCGAACCCGCTTCGCCGATGACGATAAATATACCGGCTCCTACCATAGAACCGATACCCAGCATCACTGCGCTCCAGAGTCCGAAAGCCTTTTTTTCTGTACTCATCTGTCTCCCCTTGTGGTGTTTGTTTTAGTCACTATTTGACTGTTTTACTCTTATCCTGCTGTGCCTCTTTGAGAAACTCCTGACGCTCTTTGAGTGCCCGTTGTCCCTCTTTTTTCTCAAATTCCATTACTTTCTCTTCCGCTTTCTGTTGTGCAGGTGAACCGATGGTGATTGTATCGTTTCTTGTTTTATGAACGAGTGATTCAAAATCTTTTTTCAGTTTTTCATAGAGTTTGGCTACGATATTTTTACCTTTAACCTCTTTTTTAAGTGCTTTGATTTGTCTCTCCAGCGATGCATATTCGGCATTGTGTTTTTTGACATATCCCAGCTCTCTTGCTTTTGCCAGCTCTTCCGATGCAGCATCGAGCAGTGAAAGAACCTCTTTTTTCTTTGATTTATCCAGCCTGGATGCTGCGGTGACAAGATCCTGTGCAGTCAGCAGCCCAAGGGGCATAACGACTCTGGTATGTACCATGGTATCCATCGCGGTAACAAGTGCAGCGAGTGCGGCTTTTTTGTCGCCTTTTTTGAGTGCTTTGAGTGCAGTTTGGGTCGCAACAGGGTAGAGATCCATCGGGATGTACATAGTGTCGATATCGATTTCATCTTTGAGTGGTTCGAGAATAGCCGTTGCTGTCTGAACTTCATGATCTTTCAGCAGACTGATTGCGATATTGACCGCTTTATCAATGGTCTTCAGCGGCACATCGATGCTGTAAAGTTGAATATTTGTCTCAACCGGTACCAGTTTCAGTGCCGGTTCCACTTTCAATGCACTCTCAAATGATTTTGTAGCTTCTTCCAGTGCTGCCTGAGCATCTTTTGTTTTCTCTTTGCCCAGTGCATCGATAGCCTGGATCGTTTTTTGCAGACCTTTCATGATCTCTTTCGATGCCAGTTTGACCGCTGCTTTTTGAAAAGCGATCTCTTTTTTGACAGCAGACTGTGAGGCATTTTTGACCTGTGACTGATTGACATGCAGTTGCAAGTCTCCGGATTTTGCCTGCAGTGAAAGTGAACCCAGCACCAGGGCAGCAGCGATAGTGGAAACAGAAATGAATTTTTTCATCTCAAACTCCTTTATAAGATTTTTACGTATTATAATATTTATTATAAGTGATTGATCAACACAGCATTAACTGCTGGTTAACCGACCGCTAACAGAAAGGTGAACTATTTTTAATGCAATTCGATTTCGCCTGTCCAAAACCTGTTTCATTTTATTTTTCGGAAACATTTCCGATTTTTTTGATCCTGGTACCAATTACGATGAGGGTGATTCCGTCAAACAGCAAACTGATACCGACAAATATACCGATCAACCATGCTTCTGCGGCAAAGGAAGTCCATGAAACAAGAAAGATGATCGCCAGAACCAGTGAAAAAAATCCGTTCAGAGACCAAAGCCACCATCCTTTTGCCGGTCTCATCATAGATCCCAGTGCAAAACCGGCAAAAGCGTCTATCAGAAAATACATTGCCAGTAGCAGTCCCAGCGCTTCAATACCGATCAACGGACGAACCAGCATATAGACGCCGACACCGATAAGAATGAGTGTCTTCAACCATCCCAGCCAGTCACGTTTGTCGGTGATAAAAGTGAGATATCCCGCCATAATTCCTCCAAATATCATCAACCAGGCGACAAATGCCGTAGCAAAGACAGATGCATAGAAAGGGTAGATGATACCAACCAGCCCGAGTACAGCAAACACAATACCTGTAATAATGGCATATTTGCTATATTTCGGCAAAATATCCAGATCTGACGGTAACATAGAATAGTTCCACATAGCTAACTCCTTATAATAAATTTTTTAGATTGTTGATGGCATGTGTATCAATAAATTTCAACGTAATGATATAGAAAATGTAAAAATCTGTCTGTTTGTTGGCTAACAGTATGAAGTTTTTTGTGATTCTTCAGGGAAGTGGGACATATTGCCCCACTAAATAGTTACTTGACAGTATCTTTGAGATCTTTCTCGACCTCCTTCTGAAATGCTTCTTTATCTATTTTTGCTTTGAAGAGTTCTTTGTCGTTTGCTTCTTCCACTTTGGCTTTTGCATGTGGGTCACCCTCAATCATTTGAGGGTGCGCAAGTGCAGCAGCTTCCTCTTTGGCGACATGATCAACAAGTGCGGAACAGCCTGTCCTGGATTTTTCATAGTCTGCTTTTTGGGCATTGCCACCTTTAACTTTTGACATCAGTTTATCCAACTCACCTGTCAGTGATTTATAGGCATCAGCCGATGCCGGCAAATATCCTTCAATATGGGCAAGTGCCAGTTGTTCTTTTGCTACTTGTAAAAGTTTCAGTGCTTTGGTATCGTCTTTTTGTGCCAGTTTCTGTGCTGTTTCGATTGCTTCCTGTGCTATTAAAAGAGGTATCGGTACAACAATTTGTGTATGAACGATGGTATCAACACCTTTGAGTAAGATTGCCAGTGCAGTTTTGGCGCCTTTGTGTTGATGGAGTGCTTCGAGTGCGGTTCGTGTGGCGACAGGATAGAGTTCCATCGGCAGATAGGAAGTATCGATAGACAGTTGATTTCGAAGCAGCATCAGCAAATCAAGGGCATCTTGTGTTCTATCTTGTTGGAGTAACCGAAGCGCCTCTTTTTTGATCTTTTCTGCCTGTGTCAGTGAAATACCGTGTTCTATGACCGTAACATCTACATCAACCGGAACAAATTTGAGCTTAGGATTGTTTTTCAGTGTAGTATCGAAGAGTTTGGTTGCTGCTTCGAGACTGACGGTTGCCGCTTTTGTTTTTCCTTTTTCCAGTGCACTCATCGCATCGACGGTGAGGTCGAGTGCCTGTAGTACTTCCTGCGGTGCTTCGGCAAGTTTTTGGCTGTGTTTCTTGACCGCTTTGTTGAGAATCTGATGTTCAGGCAGCAGACCGATAGACTTATAATATGCCAGGTCTTTTTTACTTATTTTGTAGTGAGGATTGTCAAATCCGTAATAAGAGTGGATCGGGACGTCGGCATTTTCGATCGCTTTGAGCTCTTTGGGATTGATTGAGTCGGCAGAGAGTGTTGTCGCTGCCAGCATCAGCGCAGCGGTGACAGATAGCAAAAGTTTCGTTTTCATGATAGTACCTCCAGAATTTTATTGTCACTATCATGATAATGGAAGAGAAGATCTATGTCTGTCAGCTGGCGAACAAAAAAAGGGATATATTTCATATTTTTAGTGACTTCTGGCGTTTTTTGTACCACCAGACACCTGCTACGACCGCGAGGATGAGGAGGGAGAGATGTTCTGCTGTTTTGATTTTTCCAAAGAGTTGTTCCGTACCCGTTCCCAGAAAATAGCCCAGTGCGATGCCTGCATTTGCCCATATAGTCACGCCCAGTGCATCGTAAAGGGTGAATTTTCGGTGCGGATATTTCTGCATACCCAGTGCTACAGGAAAAAGCAGTGCGCCACTGTAGATGAAACGGCTTCCGAGTGCCAGTATATCACTTCTGCTTTTGACTTTGGAAACAACTGTTTCAACGCGCTGTTTCAGTCTTGGAAATCTGCCGAGAAGTTTAGCTGCATAATATTTCCCCAGAAGATACCAGAACTGATCACTGATGACAGCACCCAAAATCGCCACGATGATTGATACGCCCAGAGGCAGCAGACCCAGATAGCAGAATATCCCTGTCACTATAATCATCGTTGTTCCCTCGATAATCGTACCTAAAAAGACGATCCACAGACCATAATCCGATACCCACGGGGCAATCTCTGTTAAAAGGTGTTCCATTTCAGAGTTTCTCCGTCAGTCTGTCCGTCAGTTTCAGTGCCCACTCCGGCGGCATGTGTCCGCGGTTGAAGTAGAGATAGTTGTCGAAACTCCACTTCATGACTTTGGAGAGCGGAGAGTGGAAGGCGACACTGGTATTGCCGCCGTAGAGGGTGTTGTCATTGATCAGAATCGCTTCGGAGCCGCCCATGTTCATAATACAGAAGACTTCAGGATCGTACTCGGGAATTTCCACCTTTTCGCCCAGCTCTTTCATGAAGCTTTTTGCTGCAATCTCTCCCTGAATGATGGCAATATGCCCCAGTTTGGGCTGGGCGAGTGCGGCAACATCTCCCGCGGCGTAGATATCTTTTGCATCGAGATGACGCATCTGTGTGTCGGTGGGTACAAATCCCTGATCGTCTCCCAGACCCGAATCTGCGATAAATCCGGGTGCTTTGTAGGGTGGGATGACGATGGCAAGATCACATGGGAGGTGTGAACC
>JALWRO010000090.1:2388-7516 GCA_027080605.1 Campylobacterales bacterium | reverse complement strand
ATCTTGGATATCGTGCTCGAAAATCTGCACAAACCGATTTTGAGCGATTGTGACGAAGCGGTGACGATCTGGTATGTGGTCAATCGTGTGGAGGGGATGGAGCGCGGGTTGTACCGTGACGGCAAACTCTGCAAAGCGGGTGATTTCAGTCAAAAGGCGGGATACCTTTGTCTGGAACAAGCGCTTGGAAGCGACAGTGCAGTGACCTTTTTTCTGACAAGCGGCAGTGAAAATTATCAGCCTGCATATCAGAAGGCGGGGCACATTGGACACAGGCTCTATCTGGTCAGTAGCTATCTGGGGCTTGGATGCAGCGGCATCGGCGCCTATTACGATGACGAAGTCGCCGCATTTCTCGAGACGAATGAAATGGTATTCTACGCATTGGCGATCGGACAGTAATGCCCGCATCGCATCAGGTTTTAAAATTGTTGAGCGTTGTGATAAGTTCTTTGGATGAGTGCCGCATCTGTTCGGTAGTTTTTTCGACGTTTTGAACATTTTGGGCGTTGGTTGTGCTTAAAGATGTGATTTTGGCTACATACGTTTCAAAAGCACTCATACTTTGTGCTGATTGTGTGACGGTAGCATTGGTATTTTCTATGTTTTTAAAAACTTCGTCCATACTCTGACTGATCTGGTTCATATTTTCCTGTACATTATCGGTGTTATGGATCAACGTTTCGATATTTTTGATATTATGATTCATCGACTGGCTGGCATCCAGAATTGCCTGTACGATAACGCTGATGGTGGCGTTAATATCATGAAGTGATTTTTGTGTTTTCTCCGCCAGTTGTCTGACTTCGTCCGCAACAACGGCAAAACCGCGACCGTGCTCCCCTGCACGGGCAGCTTCGATTGCCGCATTGAGTGCAAGCAGATTGGTCTGATCGGCAATATCCCCGATGATAGAAAGTACTCCTTTGACCTGTTCTGCATCGTTACTGAGGGTGTTAAGTTTGTCTGCGAGATCGTGTTCCGTTTCGGCATTTGCCTGGATTTGGTTGATAGTGTCTGTGATAACAGTTTTCGCTTCTTCAACTTTCTCTTTTGCATATTGGGTTTGCTTTTTGGTCTCATCGGCTTCGTCTTTTGTTTCAAGCAGAATGTTTTCAAGGTTGCGGCTGCTTTGTACAATGTCATCTACGACTTCGGTCTCCTTGTGAATATTGTCTGAAATATTATTGAAAGCTTCGACCAGTTCTGCAGAGATATGTTCATTTTGCGAGGCACTGCTTTTTGCATACTGCAAAGCCTCTTTGACGGACTGTACGAGATGGTTGAGGGAGTGCTGGATTTCTCCAAACTCATCCTGTGATGTTACCGGAACCTCTTTGGAAAACTCTTTTCGACTTGCTATATGGTTGATACTGTTTTTCAGGTTTTTGATTCTGCTATCGATATCTCTGATCATGAAAAATGCCAGAAAAGAGGTAAAAAGGATGACAAAAATACCCAAGTAGACTGATTGCATAGAAGAGTCGGCAAGTGATGAAATTTTAGCCGTGATATTTTGTGCAATGGCATCGTCGATCTCTTTCAAAATATTGATTTTTTGGGTGATTGTCGTAAACCAGTAGTGTGGATCGACGCCGAAGTTTCCGGTAAATGCTTTTTGATCTGCGATAGCCCGTAGTTTATCGGTTTCCCGCACGGCAGGATCTTGCATTTTTTTATTGTAAAAAGCAACTATATTGTCCGGAGAGATGTGTTTAAACGAGTCAAGGTAGGCGTTTTGTACGGAAACCAGTTGTATAAATTTTTTATAATATCCCGGAGGGAAACTGTTTTGTGCAAATACACCTGAAAGAACAGCCCTCTCAATCCCTGCACGCTCTTTTGCTTTAAGAAAATCTGTATAGCCGACAAGCATTTTGGTGATTTCATTTGAGGGCGATTGCTTGGCAATTTCACTGACAGCATTTAACAATTTTGCGTTTAAATGTGTATAGTAGGCGACAGTATCTTTCAATGCATATGTTTTGTTGGTTATTTGCAATCTTTTTTTGTCAAGTTGTGTAAGATCTTGCATAATAGTTTCTACGTGTTTTTTCAGTGTTGGGTATCCGGAAAAATCAAATGTATCTATAAATTGTTCAAACTCTTTACGTCTTTTATTTGTCACAAGTCGTTGTCTGGGAAGTTCATTTTTAAACTTTGCACCTTTACTACCGACATAACCGGCACTCATTCCCCGCTCTTTCTGGGTTTCATGAATAAAAAGACTGATTTTTTTGCTAAAATCAACCAGCTTTTGGGTGCGTTCAAGTTCATTTTTAAAGTGAATGTTGTGGATGGTTTGCTGTGTGGTAAAATAGATTAAAGCAAGAAGCGGTACGAGGGACAGAAGCAGAAGTTTGCTTTTAATGGTGAGATTTTTCATGACATATTTACCTTTTGTTGAACTTTGAATATATATCGTCATATTTATCATATTGTTTAGCGTAGATTATGGTGTAAATGACAAGCATACGGAAGCGAAGCTGTGGTAGAATTATCTAAAAAAGGACAATCGAGGTGCTTTTCGGCAAGATAGACTATATCAATCTGGCGCCTTTTCATGTCTTTATTAAACGCTATATACGAAATAGTCAGTTAAAACAGTCTATCGAGTACAAAAAAAGTTATCCTTCCCGAATCAACCGCCTTTTTAAAAGACGTCAAATCGATGCTGCATTTATCTCTAGTATCGAAAGTAAGCGCGGTAATTTTCACTGTCTGAATGCCGGGATTATCGCGCACAAAGAGATTCGCAGTGTACTGGTGAAAAGAGGAGCGTATCTGAAAGATTCGGAGTCTGCTACTTCCAATGCTTTGGCAAAAATGTTAGGCATTGACGGCGAAGTAGTCATAGGGGACAAAGCGCTTAAACTGTGGCTCCAAAACCCGGAGGCGTATGTCGATCTGGCAGCACTCTGGTATGAACGTTATCGGCTGCCATTCGTTTTTGCACGGTTTTGTGTCAATCGAAACAGATGTTACTATCAAAAATTGATCAAAAAGTTTTTACACACAAAAGTCAAAGTACCACACTATCTGTTGCAGCAGTATGCGCAAAAACGGGATATCCCTCTTCATGAGATCAAAGCGTATTTAAAATTGGTTAATTATAGTATTGATAATAACGCACGTAAAGGTCTGAAAAAGTTTTTGCGGTATTGATATGCTATAATCACATCTTAACGATAAGGAGTGACATATGGTACCAGAAGAGATCAAAAAGTTTTCAGAAGTACGACCGAAAGCAAGAGCCTATCTCTGCTATCTTTTAAACAGAACCATACCCAACTATCTGCCAAATCCTGATTTAGACATCATTGTACGGGGATTGAAAAATATTGAAAAAGAGTTACCAAAGTTTCAATCTATTTATGTTCTGGATGCAAAAGGTGTTCAGGTGATACACAACCTTTCCAAAAATCCGGAATATCGTGTGGGAAAAGGTTTAAATCGGAGTGCACGCGCCTACTATTATCGTGTGGCACGGGAGAAGAAGTGTATATTGACCAATCCCTATCCGTCACTGCTTACCAATGACTTGACGGTAACTGCGGCATATCCGGTGTATGATGCAGCTAAAAAACTGCGTTATATCGTTTGTATCGATATTTCACTTCATGATCTTTTAAAAATTGCACAGGAGACTTCACTGGAGTCTGTATTTCACTATGTCAGTAAAATTTCCTATACGTTTTTCTCCGCGGCACTCTTTTTTGTTGCGTTTTTATTGTTCTTCCACGGTATGCAAAGTGTCTTTTTGTACGGTTTTTCTATCGAAAAGCTGGAGATCAAACAGATGTTTGAAGCGACAATTCTCATTACCCTGTCACTGGCAATATTTGATTTGGTGAAAACGATCTTTGAGGAGGAGGTGCTGGGGCATCATCTGGGAAAAAATAAGGATATACACCGAACGATGATCCGTTTTCTGGGGTCGATTGTCATTGCACTTTCTATTGAAGCGTTGATGCTGGTTTTCAAATTCGCTATCATGAGTCCTGATAAAATAAAATATGCTGTTTTATTAATAGTCGGTGTCGCTGTACTTTTGTCAGGTCTTGCATTTTATCTCAAGTCCACCGAGTCACGCGCTAAAGAGGACAGGGAGTGATAGAACACTACTTTACGTGTCCCTATTGCTGGGAACGTATTTCGATGTTGCTGGATCCTGATATGAGTGAAGAGCATTATGTAGAAGATTGTCAGGTATGCTGCAATCCGATACAGGTTTTTTTCAAAATGGGAGAAAATGGAGTGGTGCACTTTGAAGCCGTACGGCTTCAATAGTGACTAAATAAGGTGTTTACTCACCAGTTGCATAATCTGCTGCTCCGGTAAAGCGCCACTGACACGATCAACTTCCCGACCGCCTTTAAATACAATAATAGTTGGAATACCGCGGATGCCAAACTGTGCGGCAGTTGTCTGGTTTACTTCTGTATTGACTTTCAAAAATCTGGCTTTCAAAGGAAACTGTGCAGCCGCAGCTTTGAAAGCGGGTGCCATCATACGACACGGACCACACCATTCCGCCCAGAAATCAACCACTACCGGAATATCATTTCCCTGTATATGTCTGGAAAAAGCAGAATTATCAACATCTTTGGGGGTAGTATCCAGCAGATCGCCTTTACAGTGACCGCAGACAGCTTTTTTATAAGTATCTTTGATTGGAACGCGATTGATGTGTAAGCAGTGTGGACAGACAACATTGATCATGAAGTCTCCTTTGTGTTAAAATTTGGGTTTTTGAACCCAAATTTTAACATATAGTGGTTAACAGTTATTTGATGTAGTCAGAAGCGGCACGGAAACCGATGCCGATTACTCCGTCTCTGGCTTTTTCACCCGCGGCAATACCGTATTTTAATTCTAATACGTTTTGACCGTTAAGTGCGAATCCTCTGATAATAACAGCATAAGGATCCTGACTGAGTCCAAGACCTCCATTATCCCCGGTACGTACTTTGTAACCTGCAGCTGCACTTTTACTGAGTTTATTTTCATCTATCAAATCTACAATCCACCAGTCTGGAATAGTATTTGAAGCAGGATTATTTAGTTTAAGCAGATTGTTTGTAAATTCGCCCATACCGCTGAATATTTCATATACTTTGGCGGAATA
>JALWRO010000090.1:0-2378 GCA_027080605.1 Campylobacterales bacterium | reverse complement strand
GTCTTCTGCTGCATTCTCATCATATCCTTTGATGCTGTTTTTTGCATCGCTCAGAGATTGTGAAGCTCTTAAAAGTTGCATTACATGGGCATATTGTTTGTTTGAAGGTAATGAAATCGGTAAACCGTTGGCTATTTGGTTGTCCAAAACAAGTGCCATAGCTTCATATCCATACATACCGCTTTGTGCTTCTTGCTCAGGAGAACTGTATTTGGGTACATACAATGGCTGACCGGAGTCCTGAACCCCTGATTCAATATAACCAGTGATAGCCACACCGTTGACTTCTTTGAAGTTGGTGTTTGCAAAGACTTCCAGATTTGTTATGTTTACTGTTGTTGCACCATTTGCCCGTGCTTCATACTGTGCCATCCAGAAACCACTCTCTTTTTTACCGTCACCGTCGACGTCAAACCCTCCTGGAACATAGGTAAAGCCATTGGTTATCATGGTAAGTCCAGGTTCTACTTCATATATCCATTTACCCCGGCTTTTGAGATTTAAAGGATTTGTGCCTTCTTTTTTCTCATTCATATTTTGTTTCGTATCATAGTCACTGTCATTCATAGGATCGAGAGCATCTATTTTGTCTCCTGGATCAGTAAATTGATTATGATGCGTATTAGCTGCTGTTTTACCTTCAAAATCTTTGATCGATATTGGTTTGGTAATCTTTAAAGTACCGTTTTCAATGATATATGCTTTATGATCGGCCGTTACAACGTCACCGCCTGCTGTAACTGTTTCATCTTGATATGTTCCAACCACTTCAATACCGTCTGTTACACCGTCGCCGTCAGTATCATTCGATTTTGGATTTGTTCCGATAATTTTTACTTCCAGACCATCATCCAGACCGTCTCCGTCGCTATCCGGCTCCAGGGGATCTGTCCCGATCTCTTTTTCTTCACCGTTGGTTAATCCGTCACCGTCTTCGTCACCGTTAGGATCCAGTGGTGTAACATTTCCCGATTCATTAATATCTGCAGATTTAAATATCGCTCTGTCATCTACGCAACCTGAAAACGAGACAATATAGGCACATACCAGTGTGGATAATAAACCCGTTGTTATTACATTTTTCATTCTTGCTCTCCTGCGTCTATATATTGTGGGTAGGTCAGTCTGACTTCTGTTCTTCTGTTCAACGCCATACCTTCGGCTGTTCTGTTGGAAGCGATAGGTTCTCTTTCACCTTTCCCTTCCGTGGAAAGTCTCGATGCACTGACGCCGTACTCTATGAGCGCGTCTCTGACCGCTTTTGCTCTTCGTTTGGAAAGTGCCATATTGTACAGATCACTTCCTCTCCAGTCGGTGTGACCGATGATATGTACCAGACTACCTTTGTTTTTGATAAGGAATTCGGCAAATTTTTTCACAAGCGGTCTGGAGTAGTCGGTAATATTTGCTTTGTCGGTTGCGAAGTGAATCATCAGGTTCGCTTTGACAGGGCAGCCTTTGTCATCGACACTAAAGTCACACGGTGTGTTTGGACACTGGTCGATACTGTCTTCGACACCGTCACGGTCACGATCCGGTCCGTCGATTTTGACAGGACACTCATCCCCCTCCAGTGATGTCATGACCTGCTCTTTGATGATTTCGGTTTTTGGTTCAGGCAACGGACATCCTGCACCGTCAACCCTGACTCCCTGCGGTGTGTTGGGGCATTTGTCAAACTGATCCATAACACCGTCGCCGTCGCTGTCGATCATGACAGGTGCTTTGCTCGGGTGCAAAATTCTTCCAAAAGGTACGGAGAAACTCAGTGTCGTGATGACTTCGTTGTCTTCAGAACGCCCTTTGATCGTTTCTCCACCAAGAATTTGTAAAAGTTTTGCCTCCAGTCTGACGATGAAACTGTTGTCTCTGAAACGGTATCCGGCACCAAGACCTCCCTGGATAAAGGGGTGACTCTCAAAACCCTGGGTTTCATCGGTAACGTGTTCATATCCGAGACCGACAAGTGCGTAAGGGAAGAAGGTTTCGGCATCTTTCATTTCGTAAACACCGTTAATGGAACCCTTGATCAAAGAGTTGACTTCTTCTGCCTTCAGACCGTCAATAAGTTTTTCTTTATCTGTAATTCGCACATATTCGAAATCGAAACGGGGTTTTACTGTAAAGTTGTTCATCTGTAAACTAACGCCGAAGGTACCGTTTTTCAGTTTGATGCCTCCATCGTTTTTGATGGATGTTACACCAAATGTTCCGGCAAGATCGTATGCTCTGATATTGTCAGATTCAGCCATAAGCATTGACGCGCTTAGTATGGATGTCGTTATTATTGCACGGGCAATCACTTTTTTCATCCGCAATCCTTTGTTTTTATGTTTTTAAATAGAATCATTCTACAACTATTTAGTTAAAAAAAGCAT
>JALWRO010000089.1 GCA_027080605.1 Campylobacterales bacterium | reverse complement strand
AATACTGACAAAATTATTGGATCGCTGTAACTCCTGCATATGATGCTTTAAAAAGAGCAGACCGAATTTGTGGACAGTGCAGAGCAGGGGAGGGAACATGACCTGCTGATCGAGCAGTGCCATGGCGCGCTGGCGCATCTCCGCGGCAGCTTTGTTGGTAAAGGTGAGTGTCAGGATGGAAGAGGGGGGAATACCGTTTTTGATGAGGTAGGCGACGCGCGACGTAATGGTCTTTGTTTTCCCGCTTCCCGCACCGGCGAGAATGAGTATCGGACCATCGATCTGTCTGACAGCTTCGCTTTGCGCTTCATTCAACTCTGCAAATATTTTTTCCATTGGTAACTCTTGTTTTCTTTTATTATAGTTAAAAAACGATAAAACTTCTATAATAAAGCTTTTTGTTATTTACATTTGCATAATTTTTTGTTATCATAACAGAAAGTTATCAATTTTATAGACCCATAAGGACATATTATGCTAAAAGATTTTGCAAAACTTGGAACATTCCTGACGGTAGTGAAAGAGCGGAGTTTTTCGAAAGCGTCGAAAAAGCTCGGTATTTCGCAGCCGGCGGTGACACAGCAGATAAAATGGCTGGAAGATTATCTCGACAGCAGAATCGTCGAACGTAAAAAAAACGGTATTACCCTGACCAAGACAGGAGAAGAACTCTATAAGATAGCCATGCGTCTGGATAAATGTGTCAGTTCTGTCGAAAAAGAGATTATCCATATCATGAATAAAGAGTTGACGTTTATCATCGGTTCCTCTTTTACCATCGGAAACTATGTTTTACCCTCGTTTTTGAACGATATCAAAGAGGCGATCAACAATGATGTGCTGATTCAGGTAGATCTGACGATGGAGATATTGCAGAAACTGCTCGATAAAAAGATCGACATCGCGATGATTGAGTCGCCGATTTTCCTGGACGGTATTATCTACCGGGAGTGGCTGGAAGATGAGTTTGTCCTTTTCAGCAATCAGCCGTTGCCCAAAGTGGTGCGTCCGGAGATGCTCAAGGAGTTTAACTGGATCTGCCGTGAAGAGGAGTCACATACACGAAGGGTCATTGCTGAAGCATTCGAAGATGCGGGACTGGAGTGTAAAGCGTTCAATGTCGCCACGACGGTGACAAGTCCGACAGCGGTGGTGCAGACAGTATTGCGTGCGCCGAAAGAGGGCAGTCAGACTGTGGCGATTATTTCGAAATATACGATTAACGATGAACTGGAAAGCGGTAAATTGCATGCCGCAAAAATCAAAGGGCTGGAGTTCAAACGATCTTTTTATCTTGCCTATCTGAAAGAGCGCAAACATGATGCATTTATTGACAAAGTGGTCAGTTTCTTCATGAAGAAGCGTAAGATCTAGTTCTTAACGCTTCTTTTTTTTCAACAGTTTCTGGTTTTCCGGATTGGAGAGGAAGATATTGGTCGATTTTTCGACATCTGCTTTTTTGGGTGTATGCTCCGGCGGAACCGAGAGGTTGATAAACACCGGCGTATCTTCGATGATGATTTGTACGATTGAGTGCAGCGGTACTGTGACAAAGCTTCCGACATTCTGATGCCCGAATCCCGCTTCAAAATAGAGGTTTTCATCATCGAAACTGCACGTTTCAAAGGTATATTCCGCAATGACAAAGAGCGTAATCGGTTTGAAGTGCTGTGTAATCTCCGAAGGGAGTACGGGATCAAACGTAATATCTGCAATATTGGTCAAAATAGAGAAGTAGGTATCTTTGACCAGAAGGAGATCGATGATCTCTTTGATGTGCAGTATCATCAGTTCATGAAAGTCGTTGTCGCGAAGCAGTTGTTGTACCATAGTAAAATTACCTTGTTTTATTAAAAAGAGAATGTAATATCTTTTAGCTGATAAAATCCTGTCATTGCGTTCATTATAGCAAATTTTGTACATTTTTGTAAGGATTTTCGGTCGAGATCTTTTGTTTTTATGCTATTGTCAGTGAGTAAAGAAGCCCTGAAGGTTCCTTCTAGCAGCGGGGTTATGGGTGTGTACCAGTGCAGACCGTCAAAGAGGGCGATATTGGCGATGGAGGTATCGGTCAAAAGTCCGTCACGGACGATGATGATATCGTCACACTCCCCGCGCTGTGCGAAGAGCCGGTCGATGGCGCTTCTGTCGGTTGATTTGTAAGGATAGGTGATCTCCGCATCGATACAGCGGAAGCTTTGGTAAACTCTTTTCTGATAAGGCGTGAGTGTGACTTCATAAACTTCGGTATCGTAAATAATTTTGCAGCGAAAGATGCCTCGCTCTTTGGGCGGTGTGATGTAGTCGCGTATGTCGTAATTCGGGCAGAGGCTGAAATTCTGGCGTATGGTGCGGTTGAGCCGTGCATTGTGGAAGGGGGCGTTTTTGATCTCCCCGTTTTCAATTTTGACCGTTTCAAAAAAAGGGGACATAGATCTTCTCTTTGAGTTCGTTGTATTCGCTCTGAACATCGCTGTCGATCGTGATGCCTCCGCCGCTTTTGTAGAGGTAGCCATCTTCTGTTTTTTCAATAAAACGGATCATGACGGCGCTGTCGAGATTTTCGCCGTCAAAGCACCCGAAAACACCGGTAAAGTAGCCGCGGTTATAGTTTTCGACCGATTTGATAATCTCCGTCGTGTTTTTTTTGGGGGCGCCAGTGATGGAGCCTGCGGGCAGGAGTGTGACGAGGATATCGCCCAGCCGGTTTTGCCATCCCGCTTCCAGTTTGCCGCGTATTTTGGAACTGACCTGTAGTAGTTCGCGTTCCCCCGCTTTGATTTTGTCGATGTAGCGAAACTTCTCGACACGCACTTTTTGCGCAACCATAGAGAGGTCGTTGCGCAGCAGATCGACGACCATGACATGCTCCGCCATCTCTTTATCATTGTGAAGTATTTTGGCTTCCGCGTCCGGTATGGTGGCATCGATGGTGCCTTTCATAGGGTAGGTAAAGATGGCATTGTCTCTGATTTTGACAAAGCGCTCCGGCGTGAAGCAGACAAATTGATCCCGGTAGCAGAGTTTGAATTTTGCTTCGACAGAGCGGTAGATCTCATGAAGTGAGAGTGTCGTCTCCAGCCGGGAGGGGAAGGTGAGGTTGAGCAGGTAGGTATTTCCGGCACTGATCTCTTCGATGACACGGCGAAACGCTTTTTGGTAGGTTTCGAAATCTACCGACTGATAACGATAGTTCCTGTCCGGTGCAGCGGCAGGTTGTGTCTGTTCGTCCATCGCAAAAAGAATATCTTCCGGCAGCGTTTCCAGCGGGTGGATCACAAAATGTTGCAGATCGAAATCGATCATGAAGAAGATGGGGGTGCGTGCTTTGCCGTAACGGTTCAGCGACGCCCGGAGACGGTTGTGCGGCATCAGTTGATCAGGGTTTCGAGTACTGCCATGCGGACGAAGACACCGTTTTTCACCTGTTCAAGCACTTTGCAGCGCGGGTCGGCAAGCATGGCGTCGTCGATGTCTATGTTTCGGTTGACAGGTCCCGGGTGCATGATCATGATATCTCTGTCTCCGATCAATGCTTTGGTGATGCAAAAGTCGGTGGCGTAATCTTTTAGCGATGCGTAAATCTGGTTGGTGTGTCGTTCTGTCTGTGTACGCAGGCTCATAATAATATCGACATCGTCGATTACTTCATGAAGATAGTGCGTTTTTCGGTACGCTTTAATCCGCGGCATGAAGTGTGGCGGTGCCACAAGGGTAATGTCGAGTCCGAAGCGTGCCAGCAGCTCGATATTGGAGTTTGCAACGCGGGAGTTTTTGATATCGCCGACGATGGCGATCTTTTTGCCTTTTGGGTTGGGAAAGTGCTCCAGAATGGTAAAGAGATCGAGCAGCGCCTGTGTCGGGTGTGCATGTGCGCCGTCTCCACCGTTGACGATGGGACAGGTAACATAGTTGGAAAGGATTTTCGGTACACCGGCATTTTGATGGCGTACGACGATGGCATTGGGTTCCATGGCGTCGAGGTTGGCGGCGGTGTCGAAGAGTGTCTCCCCTTTGCTGGAGGAGCTTTTGGAAACATCCAGACTGACCACTTCCGCCCCGAGTCTTTTGGCTGCCACTTCAAAACTGCTTCTGGTACGGGTAGAGTTTTCGAAGAAAATGGTAATGACCAGTTTGTCTTCGAGGGTTTTGACGATATACCCCTCTTTAAACTTTTTCGCCCGTTCAAAAAGTGCCTGAATCTCGTTGGTATCAAAATCTGCTGTATTGATTAAATGTTTCATGATAGAGAGATTTTAACACAAAAGCTCTTCACAATCGCTTCACGTTTGGGTATTATCATGTCAACATACAAAGAAAAAAAAGAGTCTTATTGGCTTTGGATTTGAGGAGCAAATCATGAAAAAAAGATTTTTACTGTTACCCCTGCTGGCAGCATTTTCACTGCAGGCGGGATCGATACAATATACGGCATACGCCAAAGTGACGACAAGCGTACCGGAGTATGAGACAGTGATCGAGCGGACACCGCATCAGGAGTGCTGGACGGAACAGGTTCCTGTAACCTACTATGAGACATACGATGCACCGCAAAGCAGTTACAGTTACAACCGCCAGGGTGACACGACGGCGGGTGCGATTATCGGTGGTGTAGCGGGTGGTGTGCTGGGGCACCAGATCGGCAAAGGGCGCGGGAAAGATGTTGCGACGGTTGCCGGTGCGGTGCTAGGAACCCTTGCAGGACAGAATATGGCGGAGGGAAATCATCGTCAGGGAGCCTACTCTCAGCCGTCCCGTCGCGTGGCGAAAACACGTTATGAAAGTAAAAGACGCTGTAAAACGACCTATACGGAACGGGAAGTGCGCAGTTTCAAAGGGTATAAAAATATTGCCTGGTACAAAGGCAAAAAGATCGTCAAGTACAGTGACAGACGACTGAAAAGGATTCCTCTGACGGTCACGGTTACTTACTGAGTAGTATGCGGGTGATCTCGTCAAGATCATCCTGCAGTATGTAGTATCTCTCAAAAGCAGCGTTGTAAAAGGGGTGTGTCGTGCGTAAAAAGGCTTCTTTGTCGCGGAGATTGACACACCAGGTAAAATCGATTTTCTGCTGTTTCAAATAGTAAAGATTCAAAAGCGTATCGTTAATACAACCGAGGCGGTCGTGTGTCACCAGCAATGTCGTGGCGTCAAATGTTTTGATCAGATCGCTCATGAAATAGTGCTCTGTCAGTGGCACCAGCAGCCCGCCCGCTCCCTCTATCAGCAAAATATCACATGCCGCTTTCAGGTGTTTATACTTCTCCTGGATAAGGTCAAAATCGATTTCCGCACCCTGTGCTGCGACAAAAGGGGCGGCAGGTAAAGAAAACTGGACAGGACAGATATCGTTTAGCGTCATTGACCGGAATGCGGTATTGACTTTTTGGACACTTTTGAGTAGTATGGTAGCATCCTGCGGGAAGTTTTGGACACCTGTTTCGATGGGTTTGAAGACGCCGGGCTTGACACCCTCGCGGTTCAGGCTCTCAATAAGCTGGAGTGTTGTGTAGGTTTTACCCACATCGGTATTGGTCGCGGTAATGAAGATGTCTCTCATAAAATTATATTACCAAATTACCAGTTAAGGCGATATTTGTACATTTATTTAAGAAGTATTAACCAAAAACCGGTCAAAAATGGTATAATAAATATTGAAAGTGTTAGTATGAATATAAAGGGTTGATGTGGAGCACAAAAACGACAGCGAAGTAGAATTTGAATCACGTGAAGAGCTTTCCGAGATCAAACGATATAAAGTTGTTCTGTTAAATGACGATTTTACCAGCATGGATTTTGTTGTAGAGATCCTGATGGAGCTTTTTGGGCATCCGCTGGACAGTGCGATCAACATTATGCTGAATATCCACAGAGAAGGTCGGGGAATCTGCGGTGTCTATACCTACGAGATTGCCGAAACGAAAATCTCCCAGGTGCGTAAACGAGCCTTAGAAAACGAATATCCATTAAAAGCAATAATGGAGGAAGAGTAGAAAATATGTTAAATAAAGAGTTAAATTCAGTTTTAAACGAAGCGTTGGAGTTTGCCAAGAAGAGCAGACATGAGTATGTGACGATCGAGCATGTCTTCTTCTCTCTGCTGACCAACGATCAGGCGATCAAGATATTGCAGAAATGCGGTGCCGATACTGCATTTTTACTGGAGCGTATCAAAACACATCTTGATTCTGTCTTTAAACCGCTGGCGGAAGAGAACTATCATGATCCATTTGAAACTGTCGCGTTAGCAAGGGTGATCGATTCGATGATTACCAATATCAAAGGTGCGGATAAAAAACAGGCGAGTGTCGGGGATTTGCTGGCTGCCCTTTTTGAAGAGGAGCGTAGTTACAGTGTCTACCTTCTGAAGCAGCAGGGGGTTTCCAAACTGGCGATTCTCGAAGCGATTACCGAAGAGAAACATGAAACCGAACAGATTACCAGCGCTCCGAAAGAGGACGGTGATCTGGCGAACTATACCATCAATCTGAACGAACTGGCACGCAGCGGTAAGATCGATCCTGTCATTGGACGGGAAGATGAACTCAACCGTGTTATGCAGATACTTTGCCGTCGCAAGAAAAACAATCCTTTGCTCGTCGGTGAACCGGGTGTCGGTAAAACGGCGATTATCGAGGGACTGGCACTCAAAATCGTCAATGACGATACGCCGGAAATTTTGAAAAACGCTTCACTCTTCTCTCTCGATATCGGCGGACTGCTTTCCGGTACTAAATATAGAGGTGATTTTGAAAAGCGTCTCAAAGGGGTGCTCAGTGAACTGGAAGAGATCGACAATGCCATCCTCTTTATCGATGAGATTCATACGATTGTCGGTGCAGGCTCCACCAGCGGCGGATCGATGGATCTTTCCAACTTGCTCAAACCGGCGCTTGCCAGCGGCGGTATCAAGTGTATCGGTGCGACAACGTACAGTGAATTTCGAAATTTTTTCGACAAAGACAAAGCACTGAGCAGAAGATTTGCCAAAATCGATGTCGAAGAGCCGAGTATCGACGATACCTATCAGATTATTCTGGGGCTTCGTGACAAATATGAAGATCATCACAATGTCAAATACAGCGATACAGCGCTCAGAACGTCGGTAGAGCTGGCGAAAAAGTATATCAACGATAGATTCCTCCCCGACTCTGCGATCGACCTGATCGATGAAGTGGCGGCGTCGTTTCATATTCAGGATGAGAAAAAGACAGATGTGACGGTGGAAGATATTGAAAGAGTGATCGCCAGGATTGCCAATATCCCAAGCCGGCAAGTCAGTTCAGATGACAAAAGTGTCTTGAAAAATCTGGAAGCAGATCTCAAAAAAGCGGTTTTTGGACAGGATAGTGCGATTGAGGAGCTTGCCAAAGCGGTTAAGCGTGCCCGTGCGGGACTTGGCAGACCGCATGCACCGATCGGTTCTTTCCTCTTTGCAGGACCGACAGGTGTCGGTAAAACAGAAGTCGCCAAAAAACTGGCGGAGACGCTGGGTGTGCATTTTGAGCGTTTTGATATGAGTGAATATATGGAAAAACACAATGTCGCCAGATTGATCGGTGCGCCTCCGGGATATGTCGGTT
>JALWRO010000088.1 GCA_027080605.1 Campylobacterales bacterium | reverse complement strand
AACGTACTGCGTGTGCTGAAAGAGAAAGATCCCAAACTGGCTAAAAAACTCTCCGTAGCGACACTGCTTTTAGATGCACTCAAAGGTGTTTTTGTATTGTTGCTCGGATATGCGGCGGGTGTACCGCAGGAAACACTCTGGGCGATTGCCGTATTTGCGGTGATTGGACACTGTTTCAGTATTTTTCTCTGGGGAGAAGGCGGTAAAGGGGTGGCGACGGGACTCGGCGTTTTGCTGGTACTCTTACCGGTTTGTACGCTGACTGGTGTCGTGATTTGGGCAATCGCTGCCAAAACGATCAAAATCTCATCCCTCTCGTCTATATTAGGTGTGATTGCTGTCGGTGTCTGTTCGTTCGTGCTGCATCCTGAAATAGCACATGCTCCGGTCGTGATTATTATATTGATTATTCTATATAAACATACGGATAATATTATCCGCTTAATCAAGGGTGAAGAGAAACGGATCGCATAGTCTGTGTATACCATACATATAGAAAATCTGAAAACAGAAGCGATTATCGGCATTTTGGATTTTGAACGGGAAAAACCGCAGCAGATTATTGCGGAGTGCAGTATTGATTATACACGTGAGGGTGAAAAATTTATTGACTACGCTGTCGTTGCCCGTATGATTGAAGAGATGCTGCGAGAGGGTCAATATTTTTTGATCGAAGATGCACTCGATGAAATCATTTTGGCGATAAAGGATACTTTTTTTACCGTTAAATCGATTACACTTAAGCTTTCGAAACCGGAAATTCTTTCAAATTGCACAGTTTCTGTAAAAAAAACAATAAATTATTAAATTTTTTTTAAAAAGTCTTTATATTTAGCTGAAAATATGCTATACTTTTGTCAAATTTTTTTAAGAAAGGAAAATAATGAGAGTTCTCATTGTTGAAGATGAAATCACATTGAACAAAACCCTGGTTGAAGGGTTGCAGGAATACGGCTATCAGGCGGACAGTTCTGAGAACTTCAAAGATGCGGAATATTACATCGGTATTCGCAATTACGATCTGGTTTTGACAGATTGGATGCTTCCTGACGGTGACGGCGTGGATCTGGTCACGATGATCAAACAGAAAACACCGAGAACTGCATGTGTAGTACTCTCAGCCAAAGATGACAAAGAGAGTGAAATTAAAGCACTTAAAGCAGGTGCGGATGATTACATCAAAAAACCTTTTGATTTCGATATTCTCGTCGCAAGAATCGAAGCGAGACTGCGATTTGGCGGTACAAATGTCATTAAAATAGATGAACTTATGATCGATCCGGACGAAGAGAAAATCACCTATAAAGGTATCGATATTGAACTCAAAGGTAAGCCGTTTGAGGTTTTGACACATCTCGCAAGACACAGTGATCAGATTGTCTCCAAAGAGCAGTTGCTGGATGCTATCTGGGAAGAGCCTGAGCTTGTAACACCGAATGTTATCGAAGTTGCGATTAATCAGATCCGACAGAAGATGGACAAACCTCTTAATATCTCCACTATCGAAACGGTAAGACGACGAGGCTATAGATTTTGTTTTCCGAAAAAAGCATAAAACGTAAATTTCTTATACAATTGGTCGCCGCTTCGTCGGTGCTGATTGTTATTTTTTCCGTTATTCTTTACTACTATATCAAAATTCAGGTCTATGACGATGTTTCGGCAAATCTGAAAAATGAAGCGGCGGCATATGCCAAAAGTTACAGGGCAAAGTTGCCTTTCCCCGGAAAAGCACAGAGTCTTCAGGGGGTCATGCCGATGCAGCCGGAAACAGTCATACGTGTTGACAAAAAGCCACAGCCTTTTTTTGAACAGTATGAGAAAAACGGAAAACGGTATATTACGATTTTTTATCCGTATAACAAAG
>JALWRO010000087.1 GCA_027080605.1 Campylobacterales bacterium | reverse complement strand
CCTCAACCACCACCCCTACACCAACTACTGGGGCGGCACCGAGAAAAAGGATTTGCACAAATATGTCCTCAACAACACCGACGAAGTACAAAAGAAACTCTTCGGGCACAAAAATCTCATCCTCACCCTCTCCGGACACAAGCACATCGACAATGTCAGCAAAATCAACGACGTCACTGTCATCGCCACCCGAGGCTTTGTCCGACCGCTCGATCTGGATCAGTACCCTATGCGCTACGTCGAACTCAAAGACGACAACATAGATCAGAAACTCATCTACACCGCTTCTGTGTGATACGTCTTAGGTGGAGAAGATCAAATCTCCCTGATCTTCTCCGCCGCAGAGAGTAGATCGTAAATCTTTCGCATCAGCGGTGTTTCAACACCCGCTTTTTCCCCTTCCCTCACGATGTAACCGCTCAAACTTTCCAGCTCGGTTTTTTTCCCTGCTTTGAAATCGAGTTGCATCGATGTTTTGGAACCTTCGGGGAGGTTTTGCGCCTGTTTAACCACTTTGACGATATCATCATCACTGACGGGTACGCCCAGGGCGTTGGCGACGTTTCTGATCTCTGAAAGGAGTTCATGCACTTCCGCTTCATGCTCTTTCCAGACCTGATCCATCGGCTTTTTGTGGTAACTGGTCAGCGACGCGAAGGTGGCGATAAAGAGGTACTTTTTCCAGCAGTCATACCCTGCCTGCGCACTCAATTTGGTTTTCAGACCACTTTCGTTCAGTACCTCTGCAAGCCGGCGCATCTTCTCCGTCATCACCTCCGCGCCGAATATCAGGTAAAAGTTGGCACCCTTTTTGACAATCTTCCCCGGTGCCGATACATGGGAGATGACATAGACACACCCGTCACAGACGATCCCTTCATGAAGATAACGGGTGATCTCTTCTCCATGCCCCACGCCGTTGGAAAGCGGCACAATAAGTGTTTCACTGTTTGTATGCTCCCGCACGCTCTCACAGGCACTTTTGAAATCGTAACTCTTGACACAAAGAAAAACTACATCGAAAATCTCTCCCTCTTCAGGCGCGGAAGTATCAGGATGCACAATGAAACATTCCCCGTTCTCTTCCACTTTCAGACCATTAGCTTCGATCGTTTCCAGATGCTTTCCTCTGGCAAAAAGCTTCACATCCGCCAGATCCTTCTGCACCAGTTTTGCAGCCAGATAACCCCCGACGCCACCCGCGCCGACCACGGCGATCTTAAGTCCTTTCATGTCAAATACTCAATACGTGGTCTTTTAAAACCACCGTATAAAAAACACCTCTGAACACATCAGTCTGTTCCACGTTGCCTACCACTTCGATGGCATACTTGTTACCTTCATGAGAGATGACATTCGCCTCAAAAACCACAATCTCCCCTACCCTGACCGGTGCGAGAAATTTCGACTCGCTCTTCGCCAGTACGACATTGGGGTCGTTCACTGCCGCCATCGCCGCAAAATCCGCCGCACTGAAACAAAACCCGCCGTGTACCAGCCCCTCACTGTCCGCACGCATAACATCGGTTGTTTTGAGCTCAATTTTGGCATATCCATCCTCCAGTGCCAGCACATCGCCGCTGAGACTATGGTCGATCTTCAAATGTGTTTTCAGTTCCATTGTATCCTCCTTTTTATTACCACACCAGCTAAATACCTAAAGGTTTGAGAGAACGAGATGAGGTAAGATGTGCCTGAAAAAATATGCAGGACTAGCCGTAGCTAATTCAAAGATTTTTTCAGGTGCAGATTGCCTCATATCGTTCTCCCCGAAGGGTGTAGCACTTTCGCCCATACTCTGCGTTAGATTTTTTTGGTGTAACCCCGCAGTGTAACGAGGACAATTCGCTAAGGCGAGTCCTTCAAAAATCTGCCTTGA
>JALWRO010000086.1 GCA_027080605.1 Campylobacterales bacterium | reverse complement strand
GTAAATTTATAAAAGAAATAAATTAATTATTATGTTGTTAAAGATAATAAAATACAATATATTTAATTTATTCATGAAAAAAAGATTTTTACTCATAAAAATGCTTAATTTGTCAATGTAAAAAAATGTAGCATTTTGTGAAACGTGCAACGATACAAATTTAAAATATTTTGCTCTTCGCCGATATATCGGGAGAATGTCTTAAATCAACAGCAGAGATCTCATGAAGCGAAATGTAAAGAAAGTCCTTTTCCTGACAAAAGAAAGTATGCATATCAGGCTTTCAGAACCGCACTATGTTGTGTTGTCTCCGGAATACTACTGGGTACGAAAAGTTTCTGTTCCCGTCTCTTCCGCCTATCAGGCAAAAGCATATGCCCCTTCTGTCATGGAAGATATTTTACCCCCGGACAAAAACTACAGTTATGATGTACTGGCGACAGAAGAAAAGTCGCTGTTTGTGATGATTGCCTATGACAGGGAGGAGATTACCGAGGCACTCGAGAAACAGATTCTCTCGCATGAAGAGATTCACTCGCTCTACTGGACACAGACGGTGTTAGCCGATATGGAAGGCTGTATCAGAATCGATGCGAAACATGCTTTGCTCAAAATCGACGATATTGTCTCTCTGGCACCGATTCATTGCCAAACTCCCTCTGCAACGCTTGGACAGGCGCTTCGTTCCGGAGATTTTTCCAGACGTGCGTTTGCGTTACATTCCTGGTTAGACAGATTTTCAATTTCGGAACAGATACTAAAACCGCTGGTCGCACTGCTTGTGCTGATTGCACTGGTGACGGGTCTCGATCTCGCTTTACAGCGTTACCGGATTTCGCAGACAGTGGAGCATACGACACAGCTGCGCAAACATTATCATCTGCCTGCGACTTCTATGCAGTTTAAAAGTATTCTTGCTTCTCTGGGAAAAAAAGATAAAAAACAGAGGGCAGTCAGAGCTATGCTGGAGAGCGTCGGTGAAGCACACTTCCCAAAGGGCGTGTTGATACAAAGTCTGCGATACGAGAATGGATTGTTGACATTTACCATACCCTATAAACCCGGTGCCGGGGGAAAGGCATTACTTGCTTATTTTCGCCAAAGAGGTGCAAAAGTGCGCGTTATGCCGGATCTGAAACAGGTACGTGTGGAGATGTCGTATGAATAATAGACGATATATTTTTGCGGCAATTTTTCTTGTGCTTTTGATTGTTTTACTGGCTGCCGGCGACTTTTACGCCAGATTGCAGTTGGACAGGGAAAAACACTACTATCAGCAACAGGTCACCTATGTTCGGCAGCTGGTTCCGTTGCAAAAGATGTGGAATAATCCCAAAACGTTACGACGGGTACAGAGAAAACTGCGTATTTTTTCGAATGTAGAAGTGCGAAGAGAGGGCAAAGCGTTACATATTTCCTCTGAGCGTCTCACTCCAATACTGCTTGAGCGTATTTTCCGACTGATCTGCAACGAACCCGTGACAATCAAAAAGTGCAGTGTCATGCGCCTGAATCCGGGAACGGTGACACTGAAAATGGTGGTAGAGTAGATGAAAAAAGGATTGGTCTTTATCTTGTTTTTCTATATCGGTCTGGTGTGTTTTATGCCGAAGTCGTCGCTATGGAATGCATTTTTGCAGCAAATAGATCATCGGGGCTGGCATGTAGAGACACGGCAGCAAGCAGAATATTTACTGCATCTCTCGTTGAACAAAAACAAGATATTGCAAAAAAAAGAGAAAATTGCCGATATAGAGAAAATTGAGATATTGCCGCTGCTGTTTTTTAACCGTATAGATGCTGAAAATATCGTCTGGAAACGTATACATTTCGACAGACTGCATTGTCAGACGCTCTTTTACAAGCCGTGGATATGTACATTTTCTGCAGAGGGATCGTCTGGACGCATCCGCGGTCATATAGATATGTTCAAACATACCGTTACCGCGTTACTTCCGGATGAGAAAAAAGTTGTACGCCGGCTGCGAAACTACGGCAAAGTGGTCAGAGTGAAAAAAGGATACCGTTTTGTTGCAAACTATTAGTAAAACATATGGTCAATATTTATGGTACGGACTGGGAGGATTGCTCGCGGCAAAGATAGTTTGGCTGCTTCTTGGGTTTTTTCTGCCTGTCCTGCCTCCTTTTGCGGCAACATCATTGGAAAATGAAGCGTTTCCCCGTGTCAGACATCTGTCCGGTAAATTTTTTGCGGGTAGCAATAGAGATATGCATACGATGCCGTCGGTCAGTTTGAAAAATATCAGAATAACCGGGATCTATAAAAGTGGTGACAGCGGTTTTGTCATCATCGACGAGGGTGGCAAAAGCAAATTTCTCGATCTGCATCAGCGTTATAAAGGGTATCTGTTGATCAAACTGGACAAACACCGTGTCTATTTCAGAAAAAAAGGAACTGTTTACGAAGTGACACTGGCAGGATATAAAAAAGAGGTTGAAGAATGAAGCGAAGTGTATACGTCACGATACTGTTGTTGTTTTGTCATAGCCTGATATATGCCGACTATCAGGTACTGGTGGCGGCATCGAGAGACAAAGTGAGATTAGCCCCGATAGTGTCTGCACTGAAACAGAATCTTTCGCGTGTCTTACCTGTTTCACAGATTGCGATTGTTCCTTCGGGGCATCCTGTATGGAAATGGCGTGCGGGGATAACAGGATTGCAGAACCGGGAGAAGGCGGAGCGAATTCTCAGGCGCGTGCAGCGTATTTATCCTTCTGCCTATATCCATGCGGTACCGGTGGTACATCTCATGAAGCAGAAACACCATACAAAACGCAATAGACCAAAAACGACACCGGAAGAGACGGTGACTATCAATTTTTCAGACTTGTCGATAATGGATTTTATTCATATGGTTTCGAAGATTACCGGTAAAAACATTCTGGTAACGGAGAAGATCGAAGGCAATGTCAATTTTATCGGTAACAAGCCCATTCCAAAAAGTAAACTGCTTCCGCTGCTCAATCAGGTGCTGGCATCGAAAAAACTGACGCTCATCGACAACGGACAGGGGTATCTGAAAATTGTCAATCGTCAGAAAGCGCTTAAAAGCGGTCCGGTAATATCGGACAAAAACGGAATCGATCAGATACAAACTGCAATTTTACCTCTGAAAACACTCAAAGCACTCGATGTTATGAAGCAGGCCAATTCACTGGTCAGCAAGTCGGGTAAAATCAGCGTTTCCAATGAAACCAACAGTATCATCGTAACCGATTTTCCGGAAAATATACGTGCAATCAGAGAGATTGTCGATGCGCTCAATGCCGGAAAGAGTGCCAAAAATATCCGTTTTATACCGTTCCGAAACAGCCCGGTAGATGAAGCGTTCAGTAAAATTTCCCGCATGGTACGTTCCTATTTCTCCTCTTATCCGAAATCGCAGCAGGTGACACTCATTCAGAGCAGCAGCGCGAACAGTATTGTGGCGGTCGGTGACCCGCAAAGTATTCGCAAAATCTATCCTGCGATCAAAGCGTTTGACCGTTCCGCCGACCAGAAAAACAAAGAGATTGAAATGGTCGTCATCAAAAATACCGATGCCGCGGAAGTGGCGAATCTGCTCAATGAACTGGTTTCAAGCGAAGATTTCAGCAAAAATGTTGAAAATATGTCGGAAGAGTTTTCCGGCAATACGACAAAAGCGAAAAAGAGTGCCGATAACAAGATCAAAGTGACGGTAAAGCATCGGGTCAAAACGGGAAAGGCGGCATCGGTCAAGATCACATACGACAAACATTTAAATGCGGTGATGCTGTTCGGTACGAAAAAAGAGCGACAGGTACTTAAACGCATTATCAAAAAGCTGGATATCGAACGTAAACAGGTCTATGTCAAAGCGCGTATTTTGGAAATCAATGACAAAAAAGCGTCCCAGATAGGCATGCAGTACGGTATTCTCGGTGGTGTTTCCAACAGTTCAGGGCTCTATGCACTCAGTTCTAGGCTGGGGCTGAATGATCCGAAAACGGCAGTGAACATTGCCGGAAATCTGGGCATCAAACTCCCCAATGTCTCAAAAATTCTGGCACTCGGAGCGGCGGTTTCACTACTGAGCGAAAATGCCGCAGCCGATATCATCTCCGAACCGTCTATATTGTGTATCAACAACGAAGCCTCTTCGATCTATGTGGGGAAAACAATCTCTGTCGTATCACAGAGCAGTGTCGCGACTTCGACAACCGATTTGAGCAGAAATACCTACAGCAGAGAAGATATCGGACTGACGCTGGATATTTTGCCGCGTATCTCTTCGGATAACAAGGTGACACTGGGTATCAAGATCACTTCGGAAGATATTTTACCCGGAAGTATGGTCGGCTTGCCCAAAACCACCAAGCGGGTCGTCAAAACATCGGCTATCGTCAAAAACGGGGAATCGGTCATCATCGGGGGCATGGCACGGGAAAAAGAGAGCAAAAACAGAAGCGGTGTGCCTGTTTTGCGAAATATTCCGCTGTTTGGAAAACTTTTTGAGCGGGAAGATGTTGATCGTGAAAGAACGACACTGGTGCTGATTCTGACACCATATATCGTCAACAAAAGTACAGATCTTTCAGAACTGAAAGAGGAGTTGGGCAAACTCTATCTGTTTGAACAGAATTTCGCAAAGAAACAAAGCAAACGTCTTTTGTAGAAGAAGAGGCAAAAGCCTCTTCATGAAGTGTTAGTAGTTGTATGCCACACCGGCTGTGACAAGTGTCGCACTGCCGTCTTTGAAAGTACCGTTCATAATATCGTTTTGGACGGTGCGTGTGTCCTTGCTGTCATAGAGTATGGAGAGTCCGAACGTAGTATTGGGGTTGTATTTGTAGAGCATACCGGCACTGACAATCGTCGCGTCGGAGTCTGGAAGTTCAAATCCCAGGTTTTTGTCCGGAGCAGGGTTGTCGTCGAGTGCGACACCGCCCATCAGGGTGACTGTGTCATTGAGCTGATGGGTAATACCGATGCGGTATGCGTCTGTATCATCCCACTCACGCGGCTGCGGTGCGTCGTAAGCTGCCTGCAAAGCCGCGGGTACACTGTCTTTAAACTGAAAGTCAAGTGCTTTGTACTCTGACCAGAATGTTCTGTCCCACTCCAGCTCCACAGTTGTTGCGTTGTAATTGTACGAAAATGCCAGTGATGCAACGGCAGGCAGTGGCACTTCGACACTGGCGCCGCCGTCATAGAGTTTGGTGCCACTGAGATAGAGCTCTGCATTTCCTTCATGATTGAGGTTGACGTTGGAGCGGTAGGTTGCTGCGATGTTCAGATTTTCCAGAGGTTTGTAGGTCAGTGCCAGATTGTAGCCGTACTCGATGGTGTCGGCTTCCATATCTCTGGCGGCAGGTTTGTTGACTGCACCGCCTGACTGTACGGTAATGGGCATACCGTCGCTTTTGACGATACCTTCACTGTAGACGACACGGACACCGGCACCGACGGCAAACTGATCGCTCACTTTGTAGGCAACGGAGGGAGCAAATTCGATGATTTTGAGGGTAAACTCTTTGGCAAAAAGTTCCTGATAGGGACTCTTCCACTTTTTGGAAAGCCCGCCGGGTACATTGACCGACATACCGAAACGAAAACCGTCATACGCTTTTGAACTGAAGAAGAGGGAAGGGGCAAGCAGGTTTTCCTCTTCTGTATGCCCGCTGAAAAGGGCGCCTCTTTTGTCGGTATATTTGATTTCAGAGAGGTTGATGTAGGTCAGCGCGCCTTCGATCTGATTGCGGTTGGCGTTGAATGCCATATTTGCCGGGTTGTAGTAGGTGGCATCCGCACCGTGGGCGTTGGCGACATACGCGCCGCTGAGTGCCGTCGAGTGGACGGAAGATTCCGGCAAACGGTAGGCGCTGGCGAGCAGGGCTGTGGCGCCGAAGAGGGAAAGTGTCACAATTTTTTTCATTATTTTTCTCCTTTGCGGATTTTGTCAAACCATGGGATTACCTGACTGTAGGCAGCCTGTGCACAATCACCGTGTACGGTTTCATGTTTGGCAGGATCGGCGGTTACACCGTCGATGGGTACCAGTTCAACCGTGGTCGACCCCTGTTGGATAAATGACTGATAGGCTAGCTGGCTCATTGCATAGGGGATAATCTCATCGTTGGTGCAGTGCAGCAGTTTCATCGGTACGGCAGGTTTCCAGTCTATGGGTGAATTTTCAACAAAATGTTTGCGAAGCGGATCATTGGGATCATTTTGGTAATCGCTCATGAAAGCAGCTTTAAAAAGTTTATCCGGCGCCTGGTCGGCAGGATTTCCGCTGAGCATATTGGGCAGGGAAACATACGCAACCGTCGCGTTGTGCTCGCCGTCAAAAATGGTGTTGACGACAGGAACGTACTGATCGACGATTATATCCGAAAGATTCACATCTTCATACGTATCGCTGTATGCTTTGATGACATATGCCAGATAGGGTGGAAATGCCATGACAGGCTGAGAGAAAACGCCCAGACCGATCTTTTCGAGATCGTACGGTCCTGCCATCGGTGCGACTGCCATCAGATGAATTTCGGGATGATGCTCCTGAATCTCTTTTGCCGCAGCCATCGTTGCATAGCCGCCTTCGGAATAACCGGAGAGAAATACCTGACCGTTGATCGGAAGTCCCGCTTTATTGGCAAATGCGATAGCCGCTTCGATCATATCCACCGTGCTATTTGCCAGCGGTTTTTCGAGTATGAAAGGATGCGAGACGTTGGAATCGCCGTAGCCGGGATAGTCCGGTTGTACCGTCATGAAACCTGCAACACCGCTGAATGCGGTGGCAAGTACATTGGGTCGGTGGGTGGCAAGCGCTTCCGCTGTCGGCGCTTCCGCTTTGGTAAAGATAGTACCGTGCTGATCGGAAACGATCGAGAGTGAAAAATCACTTCCGGTCTGTTGTTTGTATGCATCCATGAATTGTTTACTGATTGCCGGAACAGTAATGAGTCCCGACGCGATAATCTCTTTGCCGTGCGCGTCTTTGGTTTTGTAATCGATTTTGTAGGATTTGACGCCGAGCAGCGCCTGCTGACCGCCTCCCTGTGCGTCAAGCCCTGCTTGAATCGCTGCTTTGGGCACATCCACAACCGGCTTGAATGTATCCTGTGTCAGAATCAGATTTGATCCGACAACATTGTTGTTTTCATTGTCATAGCCTCCGCATCCACTGAGCAGTGTCAGCGCGATGACACCCGAAACGAGTGTAAGCTTTACTCCTTTTACCATATAGCCTCCTTATTATTTTAGCTTATAAAATTATAGGTAAATCTACTTTAAAAACATAAACTTGCTGTCAAAAATATTTTTTTATTCAAAGAAAGGTAAAATGAACCGATATAAGGATATAAAATTTTAAGGAGAGCATATGAAAAAACCGATGATGACAGGTTTGGTTGCCCTGGCGGCTTTGTTGTACGGCGGATGCGGCAGCACCGGGTTAAAGCAAAAAGATCCGGGAACAGTCAAACAGCCGCACGATACACGTGCGCTGGGAAGGGCGGTAAGTCTGGAGAAAGACTGGTCATGGGACGTTGAAGTCAGAAGAGATAAAAGCAAGAGCGGCGCATATAATTTGAGCTATATTTTTTGGGCTGGTTTACCGAAGGAAGTCGCCCATTTTCAGTTCTTTATTGATGCCGATAACGATCCCAAAACAGGATTTACCGGGAAAAACGGCTGGGAGATTACCGGTGCGGATTATC